>CAYMTX010000017.1:0-26264 GCA_964393475.1 uncultured Roseburia sp.
GCTCAGATGGTTGCCAATATGAATCAGCTGCTGCAACGGGAAATTGACCGCTTAAGCACAGAGAACGCTCAGATGGAAGAACAATTGGCGGTTGCGCAGGAGTTTGTTGCAACACAGGAACTCGCGGCAGCAATGCAGGAACTTGAGGCAATACAAGAACTCGAGGCTGCGGAGGAAATGGAGCAGGAATTACATAAAGAAGTGATTCAGGAAGCACTAACGGAAGAAGTTCTTGAGACAGAGATTGACCGGAATCCAAGCGAGACAGAAGCATTGGCTGAAGAAGTCGTGGCAGAGATACCGGTAGCACAAAAGTCGGTATTTGCAACAAAAGAGCTTCCTAAGATAGAACTTCCGCCGGATATTAATCCGGAAGTGTCTATTACCAAGCTTTCAAAGGAACAGAAAGAATTATTTTCATATTTTACACCGGTTCGTGGAATGGAAGACCAGATTTGTACAGCACTTAGCGGTATTGCAAGCCGATTGAAGAATGGGGCAAGTGCAAGAACCGGAAATCTGATTGTACAAGGTGGAGCCGGAACAGGTAAGACGGTATTTGCTACTAATTTTGTAAAAGCATTGCAACAGATGACAGGCAAACCGAATGGTAAGGTTGGTAAGATTGATGCCGAAACCATGAATAAAAAGGATATTAATTCGTTGTTTGCAAAAGTGGCAGGCGGCTGTCTGATTATTGAGGGCGCAGGAGAATTAACAAAGGATTCTGCGACAAAATTAGGCTTTTTATTAGAAGCTGATACAAAGGGAACGCTGGTTATCATGGAAGATACGAAGCATGGTATCGAAAAAGTTCTTCTAAGAGATAACGCGTTTGCTTCCAAATTTACAGAGCGAATCAGTATTCCGATTTTTACGAATGATGAGCTGGTAGTTTTTGCAAAGGCTTATGCAAAAGAAAACGGATATCGCATCGATGAAATGGGTGTTCTGGCAGTATACAACAGTATCAGTAGTATTGAAAAGATTGATAAAGCTACAACTATTGCAGAAGTAAAAGAAATTATAGATGATGCAATTGTACATGTTGAGAGCGGTGCATTTAGAAAAGCATTTAGCATTCTTACATCTTCCCGTTTCGACGAGGATGATTACGTTATTTTACATGAGAAGGATTTTAATATTTAAGTATATGGGAACTTAAACGAAAGGGGTTACATACAATGGCAAATTTTACAGAACTTGACCGTTATTTATTCGGACAAGGGACGCACTACGACATCTACAAAAAGATGGGAGCCCATCTTACAGTGCAGGATGGCTTCAAGGGAGTATGCTTTGATTTGTGGGCACCGAATGCAAACAGAGTCTGGGTAATCGGAAGTTTCAACGATTGGAATGAGACAGCAGATGAAATGAAGCGTTTGGAGCCGGAGACGATGGGAATCTACGAATTATTCATTCCGGGTTTGGAAGAAGGGGCGCTTTATAAATACTTAATTGAAACAAAGGATGGCAAGCGTCTTTATAAAGCTGATCCGTATGCAAATTTTGCAGAGATGCGTCCGGGTAATGCATCTTGTGTAGCGGATATTGATCATTTCAAATGGACAGACAGCAAGTGGCTGAGTGAAAGAGCAGAGCAGAACCCATTTGAGCGTCCAATGGCAATTTATGAAGTTCATCCGGGTTCATGGAAGCGTCATCCGGGTAGAGAAGATGATGGATTTTATACATACAAGGATTTAGAGAAAAGTTTAATTCCTTACGTGAAGGAGATGGGCTATACTCATATCGAGTTAATGGGTATTTCTGAATATCCGTTTGATGGCTCATGGGGGTATCAGGTAACCGGTTACTATGCACCAACGTCCAGATACGGAACACCTAAAGAATTTGCACATTTTATTAATGAATGTCATAAGAATAAAATCGGTGTTATCTTAGACTGGGTTCCGGCGCATTTTCCAAAAGATGCCCATGGTTTGGCTGAGTTTGACGGCACATGCCTCTATGAGTACGCAGATACCAGAAAAGGGGAACATCCTGACTGGGGAACCAAAATTTTTGATTACGCTAAGACAGAAGTCAAGAACTTCTTAATCGGCAGTGCATTGCTTTGGATTGAACATTACCACATCGATGGTCTGCGTGTGGATGCGGTCGCATCTATGCTTTATCTGGATTATGGTAAAAAAGACGGCCAGTGGGTATCAAACCAGTATGGCGGCAATGAGAACTTAGAAGCAATTGAGTTTTTCAAACACATCAATACATTGATTATCGGTAGAAACAAAGGTGCAATCATGATTGCAGAAGAATCTACAGCGTGGCCAAAAGTGACAGGTGACGTAGAAGACGGTGGTTTGAATTTTAGCTTCAAGTGGAACATGGGTTGGATGCATGACTTTTTAAGTTATATGAAGCTGGATCCATACTTCCGTAAGCATAATCATAACAAGATGACCTTTGCTATGAGCTACAATGAATTTGAAAAGTACATTTTAGTATTATCTCATGACGAAGTAGTACATCTCAAATGTTCATTGTTGAATAAGATGCCGGGACTCGGAATTGATAAGTTTAAAAACCTTATGGTTGCCTATGCATACATGATGGGACATCCGGGTAAGAAACTTCTCTTCATGGGACAGGATTTTGCACAACTGCAGGAATGGAGCGAGGCGAGAGAATTAGACTGGTACTTACTGGAAAATCCAGATCATCAGCACATTCAGAACTGGATGAAAGAATTACTGCATATTTATCGGAAGAATCCGGCTATGTATGAGTTAGACCACAGTTGGGAAGGTTTCGAGTGGATTAATGCAGATGATGCTGACAGAAGTATCTTTAGTTTTGTAAGAAAGAGCAAAGACGGTACGAACAATCTTTTGTTTGTATGTAACTTTACTCCTATGGAGCGTGCGGATTATCGAGTGGGTGTGCCAAAGAAAAAGGCATACAAGCTCATTCTGGATAGCGAGTCAAAAGAATTTGGCGGTTCCGGTACAGACAAACCAACAAGTTATAAGGCAGAGAAATCAGAATGTGATGGCAAACCGTATTCATTTGCATATCCGTTATCACCATACGGAGTTGCAGTTTTTAAATTCTAAAGTTAATAAAAACGCTGGATAGACCGATATATATTTCAGCGGAAGAATGGCACATTTTTTCGGCTTGTCGAAAAGATGTGCCTTTTTTAATGGGAGAGCATAGATGAGAATCGAACAGCAAAATAGTATTTTAGAAATGATACAACAGAACAGTAATGTAGAGGGAAAAGGAAGCAACGCACTTTTTGCGGAAAAAGCAACTGTTGCGAAGTCTAAATATTCGGATAGCCAGTCTGTTTTTGTCAAAGATTCTACCTATTTAAATCCTGCGTTAGAGGATAAAAGTAATTTTGCGGAGGGGTTAGAAAGTAGCACAGCATTAGATTCCACAGACCGTAAGAATCAGATGGCAGTGCTTTCTCATACGACTTCAAAAGAAGATTATGTGAAAATGCAGGAAGAAGGGTTTTCTCTTGATGAGACGGTCGGAAAGACCATTGTTACAGTAACAGATAAAATTAAGATGCAGGTTGCCAAGGGTGGAGGAGATATTTCATGTTTTGGTGACGATTTAAATAAGTCAGAGCTGGAAGCAATGACAGGTAGTGTGGCATTGGCGCAGCAGTTAGAGCAGAAGCTGAAAGCGGCAGATTTACCGGATACAGAAGAGAATAAGGCTGATTGTGAGCAGGCGTATGAGCAGGCGACAACATTAGGCGCATTAAGTGACGGCGCATTGAAATATATGTTGGATAATCAGTTGGAGCCGACAATTGAAAATTTTTACAAGGCTATACACAGTGGAAGTGTGAATTATACAGCATCAGCAAATGTTGTGGATATTACCGGTATGCAGGTACAGGTGGAAGGTGTCATAAAGGAAGCAGGATTGCAGATAGATGAGCAGACTATGTCTGATAGTAAATGGTTGTTGGAAAATGATATTGCACTGACAGCGGATAACTTGAGTTATCTTACAGATTTGAAGAAATATACAGGAATGCAGTCGGAAACGGAAGTGTTGGATGCGATTGTGACGGCATTATCTGAAGGGAAGAGTGCTAAGGAAGCGTTGTTGTTATCCGGTTATGACTTGAGAAGCCGTGCCAAAGAAGCAGTTTCGATTATTGAAAATGCACAAGATGCGGATGTTCAGTATTTGGTTGACCGGGGATTTGAACTTACGGTTAAAAACCTGAAAATAGCGGCAAATCAGAACCATGGTGAAGGTTCGAATAAGGCGACACAACAGGGAACGGAAGTGCCGGCAGATAGAGAGTTACGTTTTTTGACAGCGAAACGCCAGTTGGAAGAGACCAGACTGGCTATGACAGCTGAAGCGAATTATGCATTATTAAAACGTGGCATCTCCATTGATACCAAGCCGTTAGTTGGGCTGGTTGAAGAACTGAAGAATCAGGAAAACAGATATTATGAGGAACTTTTAGAGACGCAGGGTGTAGAACCTACAAGAGAAAATATAGGAGCATTTGCTGAGACACACGAGAAGTTACAGGCAATCAAGTTTGCGCCTGCCTATGTACTTGGTATGAAAGATGCAGATGTGTCAGGCATTCGTGGGGTTTATGATAACGGTATCGCATTAAAGGCGGCAATGGAAAAAGCAAACCAAAACTACGAAACATTGATGACTGCACCTAGAAGTGACCTCGGAGATTCTTATAGTAAAGCATTCCGAAATGTAGATGATATTCTGGCGGATTTAAACATGGAGCAGAATGATGCAAATCGCAGGGCGGTACGTATGTTGGCATATAATCAGCTTGAGATTACAGAAGAAACGATTGTAGAAATGAAAGCGGCCGATGAGGAAGTACAACGTGTGTTTAAAAATTTAACTCCACGTGTTGTAATTGAAATGCTGCGAAAAGGTGAGAATCCATTGGAGATGGATTTTGGCATGTTGAATAAAATTACCACAGAGATTAAACAAGAGTTAAGTAGTGACGATACAGAACGATTTAGTGAATTTTTGTGGAAGTTAGAGCGTAACAAGGAGATTACCAAAGAAGAGAAAAGTTCTTTTATCGGAGTTTATCGTTTACTTCATCAGGTAGAGCAGACAGATGGTGCGGCAATCGGTGCTTTGTTGCATCAAGGTGCAGATATTACATTGAAGAATCTTTTGACGGCTGTACGTAGTGCGAATAAACAAAAGAAAATGGAATTTTCTGTGGATGATACTTTTGGAGAGCAGACACAGAGTTCGGGTTATCAGAATTCGATTATAGACCAGATTATGGAAGGTTATCAGAATAACTGTGTAAAAGATGCAAAGGAAGCTTTGACACCGGGGCGTTTGATGACGTTGGCAGAACATGGGGAAGATTGGATGGAAATGACACCGGAGCAGCTGGCAGAGGCTTTGCAGAAAACCGATGCAGAAGATGCAGGTATTCCAGCAGAATATGCGGGGGCACAGTTAGAAGGTGTTAAGCAGTGTGCAAATACAAAAGAAGAAGTATATCAGATATTAGCGCAGTATGATATTCCGAATTCCGTACAGAATATTATTGCAATGGAAACGATGTTGTCTAATCGTAATCAGGTATTTAAGAAACTTTTTGCACAGCGTGAACAAGCTGCTTCGGATGGTACAATACAGAACTCGGATGCGCTTGCTATACAGGAAGAAATTGATGCGATTAAGCAACAGTTGTTGGAAGACTTTGGCAATGCAGTTTCGGAACCGAAAGAGTTAGCAGAGGCGCAGGAAGCACTAGGAAAACTTGCTGAGAATGTAATGAAGAGCATGATAGAAAGTGACGAAGTGACAAGTCTTGATATTAGGGAAGCAAAATTATTGCGTGCACAGATTGCGATTCAGAAGCAGATGTCGAAACAGGAAACGTATTCTATTCCGGTATTGGTAGGGGATGAAGTTACGAATGTTACTTTAAAAATTGTGCGAGGCGTAGAAAAGCGCGGTATCGTAGATATAATGTTGGAAAGTCAGTATGCAGGTAAAATTGCAGCTACATTCCAGGCAAACGAAAAAGGTATCAGCGGTGCAGTTGTACTAGATAATGCAGATATGCGGAACGATATGCTTCTACATATGGAGCAGTTAACGGCAGCATTGCAGGAAAATGAAACCGGAGAGGTAGACGTAAAAGTTGCGTATATTCCAAATTTGGATTTGAATCATTTCTCCAATACAGCGACCTTGAAAGAAACTGGCGAGTTGTCTGATACAATGAAAGAAGCACCGGAAGATTCCGATGCTTATCAGGCTCAGACGACGCGTTTATATCGAATTGCCGAATCGTTCATTCGTATTGTAAAAGAAAATTATAAATAGTCGTTCGCTTCTAAATATTCAATAATACCAAGATAAATGGCATGAACCACTTTTTCTTGATATTCTGTGGTGCTAAGAAGTGCAGATTCGACGGGACTGGTAAGAAACCCACATTCTACGATAACCGTAGGTGTGGGTGTTTTCTTTAGTAAATAGTAGTTGTCATTTGCTTTCGGTTGTCTTTTGTTGGAGGGGTCAAGGTTGGTAATGAGGCTGTTTTGTAAGGTAGTAGCCAATGCTTTTCCTTCTATAGATTCCGTAAAATAAAATACTTGTGCACCGGTTACATTTTCAGAGGGATAACTATTTTGATGTATACTGATTGTAAAAATAGGATTTGCTTCGGTAATAAGTGTGCAACGATTTTGCATGTCGGCAGACTTGAAATTTGATGCACCGTTGGAAAGGTCTACGTCGGATGCTCTTGTAAGGACAGTAGAGATTCCGGCAGATTCCAGTTCTTTGGCAAGGCGCAGAACAATGGATAAATTAATATCCTTTTCAAGAATGTTATTAATGCCGATTTTACCCGGATCAGCACCGCCATGCCCGGCATCAAGCACAATGCAAAATGAAGAAAGAACCGGTGGTTTCTCAGTGGATTCACTGGTGGTAGCGTATTCTGTGGCAGATGGCTGCGTGTAGCGGATTCTGCCTTCCGCAGTTGCATTTTTCACAAAAAGTGCCCCCTGCCTGGCGAGAAAAACGGCGCAGAACAGAAGAACTATGGACATGAAGAGTTCTATTTTTCGATTCATAAAAAATCCCTTGTTCGTTTCTATATCTTATTCGCGAACAAGGGATTTTATGTTTTAGTTAATGTATTTAATAATGGTATCCCATACAGAACTCTGCTCTAGTCCAAGCTTCCAAAAAGCACCACCGGCCAAGTTGAAAGAATCCATAACTTTTAATTTCTCTTCAATGGAACTTGCATCTTCCATCCAAATCTGATAGATAGAGCCTCCATTTTTGTATTCAACATAATGCTGTCCGGTTTCGTCGGACCATACAGGCGTTACACCGTTTACATTTGCAAGTTTTTTCTGCTCGCTCATACTCGCGGAATAACAGTCGATATCATAATTGGTATAGCTGTCAAGGATTGTTCCGTCTTCCGGAAGGCTTTCACCATCTGCCGGAGTCAGTTTCCAAACTCTTGAATAGAATGGCATTCCCAGGATAATCTGGTCTGCCGGAACTTCTTTCAGTGTATTTTCGATACCTTCTGTCACCCAGCCGATAGATGCGACAGAACCCGGCTCTGAGCCGGAGTGATGTTCATCGTAAGCCATGATTGCTACATAGTCAGCAAAAAGTGCCTGCTCTGCTCTGTTGTAAAAAGCAGTATATGCAGTCGGTACATAGTTATCTACAGAAAGAACAATTCCGTTGTTGGCACATTTCAGTGACAATTCGCGGATAAACTGAATATAAGAATCACCCACCGCCGGATCAACAGATTCAAAGTCTATGTTGATGCCATCCAGATTGTATTGGATAGCGGAAGAGATTAAATTATTAACCAGATTATCACGGCTGGAAGTATGTGTCAAAATGGTAGTCAAATCAGGATTCTCAAGCCCCTGATCTTTGGCACCGAAGTTGCTTACAAGTGCCCAGACTTCTACATTATGCTGATGACAGTAGTTTACGTAATCTGAACTTGCGAGTGAACCAAGACCACCATTTTCATCCTTGAGATAGAACCAGGATGGTGAGATAACATTTAATCCTTTCGTGCTTGAGAGTACAGAGGAAATATTTTTATTGGCTGAACGGTTAAATACCTGATGCCATGCCATATTGATTTCAAAATCTTTTTTGATATGTGTGAACTCTTCCGGCACATAGTCGCTGACAAGTGTTTTGGTAGATTTGCTACCTAAGTTCTTGGATTTTACATATCCGATAATACCGTCTGTAGTGATAACTTCTGTCCAAGTTTCAAATTCTTTTAAGATAGTGAGTTCTTCTCCTTTGGTCAGGTCATCAAGAATTGGACTTTTGATGCCACCGAGAACTCTGAGTTCGGTATTTTTCTTGGCGGTTGTTGTAGTGTAATCACCCCATGCAGTAGTAATTACAACACGGTTTGGATTTTCAAAAATTTCATATGCAAAATCAGAATAAGTTTTTACAAAGTCGATTGCAACATAAGCGGTATCAGCATCTGCTTTTACAAGAATATGATCGGAGGAAAGAGAATCCTTTGTGATGGTATAATTAGTGCTTTCTGCCGGAACGGATACTAAATCGGTAGCGGTAGCATAGCGTAACAGATTCTCATTAGCATCCCAGTAGAAACGGTCGTTGATGTAGTCTTTGACCATATCCAGACGGAGATAAACAATACCGTTTAAAAGTTTTGCCTTAGATTCGATTAACTCATTATTGTATATAATTGCGACCTCGCCCTCAGAGGTAGTGTCGTAATGTACTGCTAAATCCTGACGCTCGTCGGTCGGCGTATATTTATCAATTACTTTTCCAAGAATCATAAATAAGATAACTACGAGGATAAATGCCACCACAGCAATTACAGGAAGAATTTTCTTTTTCATTTGGATTTTCCTTTCTTCATTTACGGGTAAAAAATTGCCACTTTATATAAAAGTATTTTAGCATACAGTATTATAAATGCAAAGGTAAAATGTCTTCCAAAATCTTAAAGTTTCATGAAGACAGAAAATTGCTTTAATAAAGGGGACTGCCCAAAACACCAGTCCCCATCCATCTTTTATCACATCTAACAACTGTCAGACTTATCGAGCATTGAGGAACTCGAATTCCCAAAAAGATTCTTTTATTTAAAGATTCTTCTCAATTTTATTAAAATGAACTTCTTTCAACCTCCCTTCATCAAAAATATAGTCACGCATATACGAGTTCTCGTCGTGAACTTGCAACTGACTGGCCACATGCATAGAATCGCTCGGGTATCCTTCCAGCCAGATAGTGATTCCCTGGTCTTCCAGAGAGGACAGCTCCATATAAAGCTGTTGTCTGTGTGAGATTTTCATCATGAGTTTCCTCCTTTGAAATGCAAATTTGCGGAGCAACCAAAAGGACAAAGTGTAAAAACTGTGATATATTATAATTTTTGTCCACTTTTCATTGCGTAAAAATCCGTTGTTTTGCATATGCGACATGAAACGAAAAAGGAAGTATTTCAAAACCGGATGTCGACAGTCCCATAGTCAATCATCAAAAGAATCCCTTAATTTTTGCAGATATAACCAGTTTTGAGAAATACTTTATGATGGCAAATGCGGTTAATTTCATTTGCCTTTGGTAATAATCAATAATGAAAGTGATGCATAGAAGTATAGAAAGAGAGACGCTCTGTGCAAATTGCCTATAAAAAATTGAAAATATCGTAACCCGATGAAGCTGATAGGTGCCATAGCGACTTCTTTTTATAAGAGATTGGAAATAGACACATGGTTTATGCTACTAAACGTAGCGAAAATTCGTTTCATGTGCAAAAAATTGGAATTATATGCGGAACGAATAAAACGATGTGTTCCGTTGATATGTTTGCGGATGGTTCACAAACGTGTCCAATGAGTTAATAGAAGTCCGGTAGTCTTATAGATGCAGGAAGCATCCGATTCTCAGTCAGGATAAAACTGATATCTGCCAGACAATATTGAAAAAAATAAGTAACTGTGTTCATTTAGTGTGTCAGTTCCATATCTCTTGCATATGTTTATAACATAGGGTAACGCTTGCTACAAGTACCTTAAAATATTTTTGGTAGGTTTTCACAAATACTACTACAAAAGAAGAGTTTATTAATTTTTAATAAAATAGCATACTTTACAGAGAGCAGTCATTTGATTATAATAGATGTACGGTTTACAAGGTTTTCCGGATGAAGGAAGTGATATTTGAATGAAGATTGAAAAAATTAATGAGAACCAGATTCGTTGTACTTTGACGAAACAGGATTTGGCAGAGCGCCAGATTAAGCTCAGTGAACTTGCATACGGAACCGAAAAGGTGAAGCTGTTGTTTCGTGATATGATGCAGCAGGCAGCCTATGAATTTGGATTTGAAGCAGAGGACATTCCGTTGATGATAGAAGCAATTCCGTTATCTGCGGATACGATAATATTAGTAGTGACCAAGGTAGAATATCCGGAGGAGCTTGATACAAGATTTTCTAAGTTTTCAGAGCCGGATCCGGAATATCTGGAAGAAGATTCGCTTCTTGCCGGTGTAAAGGACATACAGCCGGAAGGCGCAGATGATATTCTTGGATTGTTTAAGAAGATTCAGGAAGAGCGCAAGAAAATGACAGAGAAGCAGAAGGAAGACAGCTTTGTTCCGTTAAAAGAATTAAACGGAAAAGAGAAAGAGGACACACCGGTTAACGTACTTGTAGACATTACAAAGCTATTTGTTTTCCAAGGTTTAGACGAAGTTGCCAGAGTGGCGAGAGTTTTGAATGGTTTTTATGCAGGTAAGAATGATTTGTATAAGAATGAAGCTACTCACAAATATTATCTGTTAGTGAGCAAAAGCTCCGAGACACCGGAAGCATTCAATAAAGTATGCAATATTTTATCGGAATATGCTGCCCAGCAGACACATACTCCGGGGACAGAAGCATTTTTGAAGGAGCACTATCATGTGCTTTTGACGGGAAATGCACTTCAGATGTTAGCTGAGTTATAAAAAAGAGGTTACCACAATGTGATATAATCGCGTTGTGATAACCTTTTTTTGTACATATTTACTCTTAAATTATGCAAGGTCCTTTGCAAGGAAATCGTTAATTGTCTGAACTAATTCATCAGCGTCAATTCCGTGAACCATAGCTGCTTCTTCGATAGTCTCCATCTGTGAAGATGGGCATCCAAGGCAGTGCATTCCGATATTTAAAAGAATTGGTGCAACGTTCTGGTCAATTCTTAATAAGTCACCAATCATTGTCTCTTTTGAAACCTGTACCATAGCAATTCTCCTTTATATAATCATATTCTTAGCTTTCCCAAAAGCCTTGTTTATTATAATACGATTTGTAAAAGAATGCAAGCAATGCAAAATTTTACTAAGGATTTCCGGAGTTTATGTCGATATATTTTTCAGTGAGAACCACGGATGGGTGAAATTAGCACGGATGCAGTGAAAGCGAGAGAAGATACATGAAAATTAACGCAAATATGTCAGCATTTATTACAAATAAACAATTGCTTCGTATCGAAGGCAATATGTCGACTTCCATGGAACGTCTTTCGTCCGGTTTGAAGTTAAATCATGCGAAGGATAATCCGGCTGGTATGGCGATTTCCAATAAAATGCGTGCCCAGATTGCCGGCTTGGGCAGAGCATCCGATAATGCTTCAGATGCAATTGCGGCGATTCGCATTGCGGATGGTGCATTGAATGAGACAAGCAGTATTTTACAGCGTATGAGAGAACTTTCCGTACAGGCGGCTAACGGAATTAACAGTTTGGAAGACAGAGAGGCAATTCAGCAGGAAATCGAAGCATTAAAAGAAGAGGTAGACCGTATATCAAGAGATACAGAATATAACGAAATGCCGATTTTAGACGGTTCGCTGAGTGCGAGAGTCTATGCGGATCATGTAGACCGAATCAGTACTACGGACGCGGTGAAGGCGGGAATGTATCAGGTAAAAGTGACAGAAGCCGCTAAGCAGGCAGAGGTTACAGGAAATAACACACAACTGGATCCGACTGACAGTACTACTCTAATCGGTAAGAGCGGAACGGTATCTGTGAATGGTTCTTCCGTTGAAATATCAGCAGATGATACTTATGCCCAGGTGTATGAGAAGCTCAGAAATGCGGCAGAGGTCGGCGGGGCTACTTTAAAAATAGAAAATAATACAATGGTCATTACTTCAGAAGCATATGGCAAAAAGGGAGTTGTTGATTTAACATTTACAGATGAAGACCTTGCACAAGTACTGGGATTCGATGCGACAAAGGCACAATACAATGCAGATACGGAGCTTTATGAAGTACGTGATGCAAATGGTAAAGCGTATGTTGGTACGGAGCCGGAGATTACGCTGACAAGAAATACCGATGATTCAGCATTTAGTGCAACAGCAAGTGTAGCGACAGACGGCAATAAAGTAACGATCACAGATAATGGTGATTTTAAGATGAGTTTCCTTCTGGAAGAAGGTTTTGATGAAACAAGTGATCCGGCAGGTACAGGTGTTATTGATCTGGAAGTAACTGATATCGGTACAATGACGGTTCATATTGGTGCAAATAAGAACCAGGATATGGTTATCAGTGTTCCGGAAATATCATCAGAGAGTTTATATATTGATGACATTGATGTGACAAAGATTGGTGGTGCAGATGAAGCGATGGTTCGTTTGGAAGAAGCGATTAAGGCAACTTCAAATGCACGAAGCAAACTGGGAGCATACGAGAACCGTTTGGATTACTCGGTAACAAGTCTGGATGCATTCGAGGAAAATATGACAGAAGCACAGTCGAGACTTGCAGATACCGACATGGCACAGGAAATGACGACATATACACAGCAGAACGTATTGAATCAGGCGGCTATTTCGGTGTTGACACAGGCGAATGACATGCCACAACAGGTATTACAGTTATTACAATAAATAAAGGGTTCGAATTTATGCAAAGAGAGCAGATACAGGAATTTACTTCAAAAATTACATTGAGCAATCGCACCGGGCTTACGGTTGTTACATATGAAATTCTTTTTGCATATCTGGCAGATGCCAGAGGAGCATTACAAGAAGAACAGTATGAGGAGTATAAGCAGGCAGTTCGCAAAGCACAAAAGAGCATCAGTGAATTAATGGTGACACTGAATTTTTCATATGAACTGGCAGCAGAATTGTACCGTGTTTATGCGTATGCAAAGGAGTTGTTGGCAAAGGCTTTGTATAAGCGTAGTGAAACCGAGATTGACGAGTGTGAGAATCTTATGCGAATGCTTTATGCCGGTTTCGTTGAAGTGGCAAAGACCGATGATTCGGCACCGCTTATGAAGAATACGGAGCAGGTTTATGCCGGTTATACCTATGGACGAAATGATGTGAACAGCAATTCAGATGTGAATCCATCCAGAGGATTTTTTGTATAAAAGTAATTGTTCCGTTGCTTCATAGTATTGTAAAAAAATGGAGAAAAACCTTCCTTACGGAAGGCTTTCCTCCATTTTTTTTATTGTGGCAAGAAGGAATTTATATCGCATTTGTACGGAGTTCAGTTCGTAAATATAGCAATCTATCAAGTCCGGATCTACAACGTTTTCTAAGTTATTGTAGGCGTCTTGCAAATCCTTTGCAGTTTGATGCAAATCATTTTTTATCAAAGTGTAACGCGTGTCATCCGCTGAGTTTTTTTGAAAAATACGAATCATTTTTTTTCCTCGATTCTATTATTCTTGCTATAAGTATAGACGGTATATGGTAAAAGTATACAAAAATTTCCTAAAAAGAAAAATTTGTACTAGTTTAGGAGGTCGTTTCATAGGATAAATCAGAGAGGAATTAGTTATGGATATAAGAATGTCGATGCAGATTCTGGCTGGTGTGTGTGCCTTGGTTCTGTTGATTTTGGTAATGAAGAAAAAAATGCAGTTTTTCTTGAATTTTCTGCTTCGGGCAGGAGTTGGAGCGGTAATGATTATATGGTTAAACAGTCTCTTTTTAAAGCAGGGGATTGCTGTGTCGGTAGGACTCAATTTTTGGAGCCTTTTGACATCCGCAAGCCTTGGAATTCCAGGGGTTGCGCTACTTTTTGCAATTTCGGCGTTGGCAATTTTGTGAGAGTTTACCAAATTTATAATTTGCGAGGGAAAATGTGTAGACTTCAAAAATTTGACTTGCTATAATTCGGGTTACAAACAAAAAAGGGGTGGTGAGTTGAATGCAGTGTATTTAATGCTGTTGGGATTTTTATTCTGTGCAGTGTACACGGACATGACACAGACGCGAATCAGAAACCGGTTGATTGCGTTTGGTCTTTTTATTGGCTTGGTCTTTCGGCTTTGGCAGGAAGGAAGCATAGGTGTTTTCATCTATGTAGTAAATATCTTTATTCCGGTTATCTTATTATTTCTTTTATTTCAGATGCATGCCCTCGGGGCAGGTGATATCAAACTTTTTTCCATGTTAGGAGCTTTTATATCCACAGAACAATTGCTGAAGTTGATGGTACTGGCATTTTGCGTAGGGGCAATATTGGGTATTTGTAAAATAGTTTATCAATTTATTTTTCAACAGTTTGAACTTGGAAAATTAACACAAATTCATTTTTCTCCGGCAATATTAATTGCATATATCTTGATAGTTGGAGGTGACTTATGCCAAAGATAAAGGTTGCGATTTTTGATATGGACAAGGGATATCGGGAACGGTTTGCAGACTATTTGATGAATTATAAAGGTGCAGAAATGGAACTGGCGGTGTTTACAAGTGAATCATTCTTTTGTGAAGCCTTAAAAGTGGATAAGTTTCATTTATTTGTACTGGGCAGTGGATATGAAGTGGTTTTACCAAGGACGCGCGCGCTTAAGGTTCCGGTGCTGGTGTTGACAGAATCTACACACAGCTATGTAAAAGAAACGATTGAAATGTTGGATGAGCAGGTTGTGTACACGTCGAAATATCAGTCCATGGATGTGATTACTCAAAAGATGCAGTTGTTGAGCGAGGCAAAGGAACGAAAAGGAAAAGTAGGTGTAGCGCAGAGAGAGTTAAAAATTGTAGGAATTTTTTCGCCGGTACGACATGAAATGCAAATGCTTTTTTCATTGCTCCTTGCCAGAAACATAGCAAGAGGAGAAAAGGTACTTTATATTAATTTGATGGAATTTTCGGGTTTTACGGAAGTATTTGGAAATACGGAATATGATTTGGGAGATGTGATTTTACAAGTCCGAAGTGCAGAAGTTAAAGTGGAACGGTTTCTTGCCTGCATTTACGAGAGCGAAGGGTTTTCCTATATTAGTCCGATGCTGAATCCGGAGAATGTGAGGGAAATCACAAGTGAAGATGTACAGTGCTTACTGGAATTCATAGCCGGGTATACGGATTATCAGACAGTGATTTTGGATATAGGACTGAATATAAGTGATTTGGCGGGAGTTTTGCTGAATTGTGACAGGATTTTTTGTTTGGGAAAAAGAGGATATTTGTTTGAAACACAGATGAGACAGTTTTTTTCATACATGGAAAAGGTAGTGGATGCGGCATTTTTAGAACGGATAAGACAAGTAGAACTGCCGGGGCAGGCAAAGGTGATTTGTGGTGGAGTGAATTTGTTAGAGCAGTTGGACTGGGGTGAGTTCGGAGATTTTGTAAGGAGATTAATGTGAAAAAAAAATTAGAAATCCAAATGTTAAGAGATGCGATTTTGAATGAAATAGATTTGAGCAGAGAGGTGGAAGATGAGGAAATCAAAGATATCATCCGAAGTCATTGCGGGAGGTATTCAAAAGAGCACATGCTTTCCTTACGGAAGAGAGAAGAATTAGAACAGTTTTTGTTTCACGCACTTAGAAAGTTGGACGTGCTACAGGAACTTTTGGATGGCGAGGACATTACAGAGGTCATGGTAAATGGTGCGAATCATATTTTTTATGAGAAAAAAGGTCATTTGTATGAGTTTGAAAAAACGTTCACGTCAAAAGAAAAGTTGGAAGATATTATTCAACAAATTGTAGGAAGCAATAACCGTATGATTAACTTGTCAAATCCGATTGTGGATACAAGACTGGAAGATGGTTCCCGCGTGAATATTGTATTGGCGCCAATTTCGATTGATGGACCGGCAATTTCCATCCGAAAATTTCCAAAGCGTCCGTATGAAATGCAGGATTTAGTGCATATGCGCGCGATTTCGCAGGAGGCGGCAGGATTTTTAGAACAACTGGTGTTAGCGCGTTATAACATTTTTGTATCAGGTGGAACCGGTTCCGGAAAAACTACATTTTTAAATGCACTGTCACAGTTTATTCCAAAAGAAGAACGAATTATTACAATTGAAGATTCCGCGGAGTTACAGTTGATAAAAAAACCAAATCTGGTGCGCTTAGAAACAAGAAACGCAAATACAGAGGGAGTACAGGCGATTTCTATCCGTGATCTTATCAGGGCTGCACTTCGTATGCGTCCCTCCATGATTGTGGTGGGAGAGTGCAGAGGAGGAGAGGCATTAGATGTTTTACAGGCTATGAACACGGGACACGATGGAAGTTTATCGACCGGGCACGCAAATTCCTGCAAGGATATGATTTCACGCTTGGAAACAATGGTTTTAATGGGTGGAGTAGAGCTGCCGATTCCTGCTATCCGAAGCCAGATTGCATCGGGGATAGACGTATTTGTTCATCTGGGGCGCTTGCGTGATAAAAGCCGAAAAGTTCTTTCTATTACGGAAGTGTCCGGTTATGAGAATGGAGAAATTCTTTTGAATGAACTATATAGGTTTCAAGAATTGGAAGAGCGGGATGGACAGATACAGGGGGAGTTGAAAAAGGTTGGAGAGTTACAGCATAAGGAGAAACTTAGAAATGCCGGAATTAAAAGATTATGAAAGTTACCCGATGCAGGGAATAGAGGAAATAAAGTGTCTTGGTGTGTCAGCGCTTTTGGCAGCGGTGGCGGCATGGATATTGTATAAGCATCCGTTGGGATTAATGCTCGGTATAGCGATATTTCCCATCTACCGAAGGAATTATGTGAGTAAAAAAATCTCGGAACAAAAGCGGGAATTGCTTTTACAGTTCAAGGAGGGAATGCAAAGTGTTTCGGTGGCACTATTATCAGGGTATTCTATTGAAAATGCATGGGCAGAGGCAGAAAAAGAACTCTGTGAGTTGTACGGAGAAGAGGCATATATGGTGGAGGAAATGCACTACATGAATAGTGGGATTCGAATGAATCAACCCGTGGAACAGTTGCTTTACCAATTTGCATCGCGGACTGGTTGTGAGGATATTATAGGGTTTGCAGAGATTTTTCATTTTGCAAAAAGGAGTGGTGGAAATTTTGCGAAAATTATTCGTAATACAGTGCAGCGGATTGTAGAGAAACAAGAAGTAGAATGTGAAATAGAGACTATATTGTCGGGAAAAAAGATGGAGCAGAAAATCATGAATTTTGTTCCGGTTGGTCTGCTGGCATATCTCAATCTGACATCAGAAGAGTTTTTAGCACCGCTATACGGGAACCTTTTTGGCGCGTGTGTTATGACAATTGCATTTGTGGCCTATACCGGAGCATTTTTACTGGCACAAAAGATGGTGACAATTAAGATTTGAGGGAAATGAGGCGTAGATAAGAATGCAGGGACAAAAGAAAAAAATGGCGCTGTTGTCAATGGCTGTGTTTCTACTTTCCGTTGTGCTTTGGTGGTCAGAAAAGGCGGAGGCTGTTTTGTCAGAAGAGGGAAGTTTGGTACGTGGGGAAAATGGAACCGGTGAATATGAGGTTGAGCTAATACTTGAAATCGACGAAAAGGAAGACACGGAGTTGGTTATTGTAGTTCCGGAGCAACGGTTGACACAAGAAGAAGAGAAACATTTTTTGACAGAGGCTATCGCAGAAATAGAGGCGGAATTTGCGGGAGAAAATGAATCTTTAGAGAATATCAGAGACAAGGTGAATTTACGGAATAGTTATCAAAATGGAAAAGTGGTGGCAGAGTGGGAATTTAGCAATCAGAGATTGATTACGGAAACAGGACTTATAGATGAAGCGGTCATGGAATCGGAAAGTGAGATGGTAGAGGCAAAAGTACACTTGAATTGTGAGGATAGCAGTCTCGTTTATGAATTTGGTTTTATTGTTTACAAACAAGAAAAGGGAGAGGAGGAATTGTTTTATGAAAAACTCAATCAGTTTATATCGGAAAACGGCAAGGCAGAAGGGACAGAACTTTTATGGCTTCCAACGGACCTGGAAGGGCATTCACTGGTCTGGAAAAACAAAGAATCGCATCTTCCGTTGCAAATCTTTATCTTAGGCATGGTAGTGGTTATGCTGCTTCCTATGTTAGAGGCGGAGCGGGAGAAAGAAGCACGTAAAAAACGCGAAGAACAGTTAATGCGTGAATATCCAGACTTTGTTAATAAGCTGGCGCTGCTATTGGGAGCAGGTATGACATTGCAGGGGGCATGGCGTCAAGTTACAACAAAATATACAGAGAAACGTGCAAGAGGGCAATGCGAAATTTGTGTATTGTATGAAGAAATGCTGATTACACAACGTGAGATGGAAAGTGGCAAAGGGGAGGTGAGAGCTTATGAAGCGTTTGGTGAACGCTGTGGCTTACAGAGATACCGAAAGCTGAGCAGTTACTTAATTCAAAATATGAAAAAAGGAAATCGCGGATTATGTGAAATGTTGGAACGGGAGGCAATGGAAGCTTTTTTGGAACGGAAAAATGCAGCATGGAAGTATGGAGAAGAAATTGGAACAAAGCTGTTATTTCCTATGTTACTAATGTTAGGAATTGTTATTTTTGTAATTATGGTACCTGCTGTTATTTCCTTTCAGTCAGGGCTTAACTAAATGAGAAGAGGAGAATGAATATGAGAAGCATCAAAGAATTTTTAAACGAAGAAACCGGAATTGGAACGGTGGAAATGATTTTAATTTTAGTCGTGTTGATAGGACTGGTAATTATTTTTAAAAAAGAAATGACAAATCTGGTAAATGGAATTTTCAGGACGATTAGTAATAAAGCCGGTCAAATTTCATGAGAAAGGGGAGTATTACACCTTTTTGTGCGCTGTCAGTTATGATGGTTGCATCGCTGTTGTTTGCGTTATTGGAATCAGCACGGTTTTATGGCTTGGAACGTTATGCAATGATGAGAGCAGATACGGCACTGGATTCGGTTTGTGCGGAATATCAGCCGTATTTGTGGCAGCAGTATGGATTGCTTTTTTTGGATGGAGCATATGGTACAGAGCAGTTTTCAATGGGATATGTGATGGAGCAGTTGGCGAATTATATGGAGATGAATTGTTCGACTGCCGGAGTGAAAAATTGGTTGGGAACGGACTTGTTTCGTATGAAAAAAAGTGAGGTTTTATTGGAGGGATATGCACTGGCAACTGACATGGATGGAGATTTATTCTTGAATTACGTTGCCGGTCGGATGAAGGAAAATTTGCCAATCGGAATAGCTGAAGACTTGCTTGAACAGTATCGGAGGACAAGTACATTGACAGAAGAGTATGGTAGCACGGAATCATCTGTGTCTGATGCAAAGGAGGCAGTTGATGTAGCCAAGTCCGAGTGGGTGGCACGTCGGGAAGAGGAATTGGCAAAAGAGGAAAATGGAAAAGATACAGACGTGGTGGTACAAATCCCGGACACATCAGAGGTGGATAATTTGCTGGATTCCGTACAGCAACTGCAAAATAGTGGAACATTAAATATAATATTTGGGGAAACGTCAAACATATCCACGCATGTCTGTCATCTTAGCGAGAGTATACATATACGCGAAAAGGAAGAGGGAACGATGTATTTAAATACAGATAAAAAGTGGTATCAGAAATTGCTGGTGCTGACTTATTTGGAAGAATATTTTTCGAATTATGTAGACACAAAAAAAGAGCATTTTCTGCATTACGAGATGGAATATGTGTTGTGCGGAAAGAACACAGAGTGGGAGAATCTGGATGCGGCACTTGACCGTTTGCTTCTATTGCGGTGGGCTGCGAATGTGGCATATTTATTTACTGACCAAGAGAAAATGGTGCAGGCAGAAGAAGTGGCAAGCGTGATTGGGGTGCTGTCGGGTGGTAATTATGGTATTGCAAAAGCAGTGCAGATTGGAATTGTAGGAGCATGGGCGTATGCAGAAAGTGTGCTGGATGTGCGGACGCTTGTGCAGGGAGGCGTGATTCCGCTTATGAAGAAGGGGACAGAATGGACTACAGATATGGATGGTATATTTTCTGTGTTTGATGCGAATATAAAAGCAAAAGCGTGTACGGATGGATTAAATTATACAGAGTATTTGAAGCAGTTGATTTTTATGATGGATAATCAGAAACTGGCATACCGTATGATGGAAGTCATGGAGTTGGGAATGCAGAGATGTGTGGAATATAAAAATTGTAGAATGGACCATATGATAGTTATGTTACGGTTCAAAGTAGCGTTTGAGAGCAGGCCGGTATTTTCTGGTTTGGTTACTGTTGGAGATGTGTATCGCGGAAAATATATTTTTGAAAAAGCAATAGAACGTTCTTATGTTCCTTGAAAGGCAGGTGTAGTGGGGTGTCTCTTTTTGGTCAAATTTATTCAAATTTTTATAAGATAAAGGAAACTCTCCCCGGAGCTTTAAAGTACTTGTATTGTTCGCCAAAAAATCCAAAAAGAGAGGCACCCCACTGCACCTGTAAAGCAGGCTCACTTACCATAGAAGCATCTGTTATTATTCCGTTGTTTTGTGGTGTGATTGCATTTCTTTTGTTCTACTTCAGGGTTATGGAAGTGCAGATTGTTGTTCAAAATGCGTTGGAAGATACAGGGAGAAAGCTTGCGATTTTAGCAGTAAAAGAATTAGAAGAGCCGGAAGAAGAAATAAGTTATTTGGTGATGGCAAAGGGGATGCTTTCGCTTAAACTAAAAGATGAACCGGTGATAGAACAGCATGTGGGCGGTGGCGCATTAGGTATCGGTTTGCTGATGTCTGAATTTGAGGGAGATTATATTCAGCTAAAAGCAAATTATGCCATGCACTTTCCGATAGAGTTGTTTGGAAATCAGAATTTTGTGATTTGCCAAACAACATATTTCCGGAAATGGAACGGATGGCATGGGCAAATACAAAACGATGGAACAATGGAAATGGTGTATGTAACGGAATATGGTGAAGTGTATCATATGCGTCGAAGTTGTGTATATCTGGATTTGTCAATACAAAAGATATTGTACATGGAGCTGCCTGCAAAGCAGAACTATAACGGAGAGATATACAGGGCATGTGAATTGTGCAGTAAAGAAAGTACACCGGTTCCTAATGTTTACATTACCAATTACGGAGATTGTTATCACAATACAATTACATGTAGTGGGCTTAAAAGGACTATTTATCAAAAACTGCTTTCAGAAGTGGGAGGTATGCCGGCATGCAAGAAGTGCTCGAAATAATATTAAAAATGGTGTTATTGGCAGGATTATTTTATGTTGCGTGGTTCGATTACCGAACTAAGCTGATAGAGGAAAGATGCTTAATATTTTTTGGAATACTGGGGTTAATTGGAGTTATATTGCGTGGAGATGTGACTTTGTTTTTCCAGTCCTGTCTGGGAATGCTGGTGGGAGTTCTTCTTTTGCTGTTTGGCTGGATTTCGGGAGAAAGCGTTGGATTCGGAGACGGATGGCTCTTTGTCGTGACAGGCGTATTTTTGGGGCTCGTACAAAATGCAGTGTTGTTTTTGGGGAGTATGATTTTAGCGGGCATATTTGCGATAGGATGTTTGGCACTTAAAAAGAAAGGGAGAAATGACCGGATGGCGTTGGCACCGTTTGTATTAACGGCATATGTGGTGTTTGTATTATGAAGAACTATAGAGGGAGTTTTACTGTGGAAGCGGCATTTATATTGCCACTGATTCTGCTTTGCATCTGCATTGCAATTGATGCAGGTGTTATATTGCATCAGGAAGTGCGGACACAGGTTGAGGAGCAGACGGAACAGGAAACATTGGATATGGTAAAAGCAATGTATCGAAGGGAGTATATAAAAGAACTGTTTGGAGTGTTTTATGAAGATTGAATATATACGGAATATGCAATTTGGATATATGAGAATGGAGCTGGAACATCCACTGTCAAAAACGGAGGAAGCCATGTTAGAACATAATGTAATAGAAGGCATACTGCCGGTATGCTGGCAACAGGAAAATGATAAATATCTGTTGCGTTACGATATAACAGGAAAACAGGCATTGGATGGGGTATTGGAAAATTGTATGGCAGATGAAAAGTTGCTAAGGAGTTTGCTGGTTGGAATTTATGTGGCTGTAAAACAGTTAGAAAAATACTTGTTGTCGCAGGAGAGTGTGTTGCTTTTGCCGGAAACAATTTTCTTCGACTGTAAAACAGAAACGATGCATTTCTGTTACTTCCCGGAGGGTACGGAGACATTACAAGAACGGTTTGCGAAGTTGATGGAGTATATGCTGGCAAAAACAGACCATAAAAATATTTTGGCAGTACAAATGGCATATGGAGTTTATGAAGAGATAAAAAAACCATCTTTTTGTATGGAAGATTTGCAGGTATATCTGCAAAGAAGAAAAGTACAGGAGGAAGAGGATATAAAAGTAGTAGAAGAGGAAGATGTGAGTAATCGGATGAGTGCTTTAAAGCAAGCAACACGGCGGACGGAGCAAGTGAATTGCCGGGTACATAAATTAGAGTGGAAGAAGCAGATTGTAGAATGGATAAAAGAAAAGATAGAAAATCTTTCAGAAAGGGAAAAAGGGGAGGTAGCAGTCTTTGATATAGAAAAAATACCGGAAGAGGAAGGTGCAACAACGTTGCTGGATGTTAATCCGGATAGGATAGAGGGTGTTTTAAGGTATGAAGGTGCAAATGCACTGCAAGATATCTTTATCACAAAAGTGCCGTTTGTTATCGGAAGTGCAATGAACTGTGATGGAGTTATCCATCATCCCAACGTAAGCCGGAGTCATGCAAAAATTACATATCGGGATGAAACCTATTTTATCGAAGACTTGAATTCTACAAATGGTACAAGGGTAAACGGCGGACTTCTCAGTTACAAGACGAAGGTTAGCCTTAAGAAAAACACGACTATTTATTTTGCAAATGAACCATTTCGCTTTGTATAAAAACAGGTGTGTTGAAAACTCGCAAAAAGATTGATTTTATTTGTAAAAATCTATATACTTAAAGAAGAAATTGTAGACTAAAGCGAGGAAGATACATGAAGATAAATATCTATTATGGTGGCCGAGGTGCGTTGGATGATCCGACACTATATGTATTGAATAAAATGGAAGAAGTGTTGAAAGAACTTCGTGTAACCGTAGAGCGTATTAATATTGTTGAACACAAGAATGAGATTGCAACTTTACCGCAGACATTAAAGGATGCAGATGGTATTATTTTGGGAACAACAGTAGAGTGGCTCGGAATTGGCGGATATATGCAGCAGTTTTTAGATGCTTGCTGGCTATATGCGGATAAAGAGAAAATTAAAACTACCTACATGCAGCCAATCGTTATGTCTACGACATACGGAGAGCGAGAAGGAGAATTGACACTTGCTAATGCATGGGAAATTTTAGGCGGTCTTCCGTGTGCGGGACTTAGTGGCTATGTAGAAGATTTGGTGAACTTTGAAATGAATGAAGAATATAACCTAATCATTGAGAAGAAAGCAGAGAATCTGTACCGGACGATTTCACAGAAATTGAGAAGTCTTCCAAGTAGTAGTCAGGCTGTGAAACAGAATGTATTACGTACAACGCAGATGGAATTGACGCCACAGGAGAGTGAACAACTTTCAAAGTATGTATCTGATGATTCTTATGTGAAAAAGCAAAAAGAAGATATAGAAGAGTTAGCATCCATGTTCAAAGACATGCTGGGGAAGAAGGATTTGGACGAGGAAGAGTTGTTTGTGAATGATTTTAAAGAGCATTTTCAACCGCAGACAGATTTTTCGGCGAGATATCTTCTTATGATAGAAGGTACGAAGAAACCATTGTTTCTTGGCGTGAAGAAGAGTAGTTTAGAGGTTTATTATGGACAGGAAGAGGACATAGATGTTCTGGCAAAACTGTCTACAAATGTGCTTCAGAACATTATTTCCGGTCAGATGACATTCCAGAGGGCATTTATGACAGGAGAGATGACGGCGAAGGGTAATTTTAAAACATTACGTATGTTAGATAATTTATTTGTGTTTGAGTAAGGAGCGAGAGAGATAATTATGGCAGATTGTATTTTTTGTAAAATTGTAGCAGGTGAAATTCCTTCTTATACGATTCATGAAGATGATGACTTTAAAGTGATTTTAGATATTAATCCGGCAAGTAAGGGACATGCATTAATTATACCAAAGGTGCACTACGCAGATTTATATGATATTGATGATGAAGTTGCAGGTAAAGCAATGAAGCTTGCAAAGAAACTTGCAACCCGTATGACAAATGTATTTAAATGTGAAGGATTTAATCTTCTGCAGAATAATAACGAGGCAGCAGGTCAGACTGTTTTTCATTTCCATTTACATCTGATTCCGAGATATGAAAATGCCAAGAATAATAAGGACATTTTAACTTGGAGTCAGGAGACCTTTACTGCAGAAGAACTCGCAGAGATTCGGGATTCTTTGGCTGAATAATTTGGAATATCAAAAAAGTGCATGTGCAACACAATTGGTTGTACATGCACTTTTTTCTATTTTTTTGCGACATTCTCGATTAATTCGAAAATCGTCTGAATCGAATTCTGCGTCTGGCTATTTTTCATTGCTGCAATATAATCGGCTTTTTTCTCTTCTATATCGGCAATCGCATTCTGTAAAGTTTCTATAGAAAGTTTCTCTTCTTCCAGTACATAGCTGTAACCGGAAGCTTTGAAAGAATTGGCATTTAGAATCTGATCCCCGCGGCTGGCTGCCGCAGAAAGCGGAATCAGGATATTTGGCTTGCGTAATGCCAATAATTCGCAGATAGCGTTTGCTCCTGCACGGGAAATAACGATATCTGAAAGAGCAAAAATGTCTGCCAGTTCTTTTCCGGCATATTCTAATTGAACATAACCGGCAGTATTATTTAGAGATGCATCCAGATTATCTTTTCCGCAAAGGTGGATGACTAAATAATTCTTTAAAAGTGTTGGGAGCGAAGCTCTGACAATTGTATTAATTATCTTAGAGCCGGTGCTTCCGCCAATGACTAATAAAACCGGTTTGTTTTTGTCGGGAAGTTTGCAGAATGCAAGGGCCGCATCCGCGTTGCCTGTCAGTAGTTCCTGACGAATCGGAGAACCGGTGAAGCATGCTTTTTCTTTTGGAAGATATTTTAGAGTTTCAGGGAAGTTACAGCATACTTTTGTAGCACTTGGAATGGCAATTTTATTCGCAAGTCCTGGGGTGATATCGGATTCATGAATGATGGCAGGGATACCACAAAGTTTTGCAGCTAATATAACCGGAACGGAAACAAAGCCCCCTTTAGAGAATACAATATCCGGTTTTAATTTTCTTAAAAGTCCGACAGACTGTCCTAAGCCTTTTATAACTTTAAAAGGGTCGGAGAAATTTTTGGGATCAAAGTAGCGTCTGAGCTTTCCGGAAGCGATTGCATAATAAGGAACTCCCTGTTCCTCAATGAGACGTTTTTCGATTCCGTCGTAAGAGCCGATGTAAGATATTTCATAGCCGGCTTCGCGTAATGTCGGCATTAATGCAATGTTTGGTGTTACATGGCCGGCAGTTCCGCCACCTGTCATAACAATTTTTTTCATAAAAATACCGCCTTTCAAAAGAGCAGATACTCATTAAGTATGTTTTCCCTATTTATAATACCCTTATACGAAAAAGTCAAGAGCATGTCTGGACGGTTTACAGATTTTGTCGAAACTTGCGATGGAAAGTCAGGACTGTCCACTTCAAAAAAAGAGGCAGAATTTGTATAATAATAAAGGTAGCTTTGAAGAGAAGAAAGGAGAAGCAGGTGGAAAATTTAATTATAATAGGAATAAGTGGGTTTATACAAATAGTTATGTTAATACAGATTATGCGAATGGAAAAACGACTGTTACAACGAATTGAAATGTTAGAAGTACAAAAAACAGAAGTTAAAAATACATTTGAGAAGCAGCATGTAATAAATGAGCGGGTATCAGAGAAGGAAGAATCAACGATGGAAGAAAAGGAAGCAT
>CAYMTX010000018.1:0-25560 GCA_964393475.1 uncultured Roseburia sp.
AACTTCTTCTCGTCATTATGAATGACATTTAAGTTCGGTTTTGTCACCGGATGTTTTGCCACGAAAATTGTACAACAATCTTCAAATGGTAAAATAGATGTCTCATATGCATCAATTTTTTCTGAAATAGTTACAATTTCCTGCTTATCAAAGCCGATTAATGGTCGATAAACCGGTAATGTACACACTTCGTTGGTAGCTGCTAAAGACTGCATCGTCTGACTTGCTACCTGTCCAATACTTTCTCCTGTAATCAATCCTAAACATTTATTCTCATTTGCGAAATGCTCAGCCAGCTTCATCATGTAGCGTCGCATAATAATCGTTAATTCCTCATGTGGACACTGTTCATAAATATATAACTGAATATCCGTGAAATTTACTACATGTAAATTGATTGGGCCGGAATATCTGGCTACGATTTTTGCCAAATCAACTACTTTCTGTTTTGCTCTCTCTGAAGTATATGGTGGTGCATGGAAATAGGTCGCATCCAGTGCTACACCACGTTTGGCAATCATCCAGCCTGCTACCGGGCTATCGATACCGCCTGAAAGCAATAACATCGCCTTGCCATTCGTTCCGACCGGCATGCCACCCGGTCCCGGAATAACCGTAGAATAAACATTGATTTTATTACGGATTTCAATATTAATCATTACATCCGGCTTATGCACATCTACGCTTGTCTGTGGATATGCTTCTAAAATTCGTCCACCCATTTCCGCGTTGATTTCCATAGATTCCATCGGATAATTTTTTCTTGCACGGCGGGCATTTACCTTAAAAGTGAAATTCTTATTTGGATATACTTTGTCAATATAAGCAATTACTTCTTCCGCTAATCTATCAAATCCCTCATCCTCTAACAAAACTACCGGACAGATACCTACAATACCAAATACTTTCGTAAGGGCATCTACTGTCTCATCAAAGTCATAGTCGCTTAAAGTATCTACATAAATTCTTCCCTGCTCCTTACGAACATGGAATTCACCGTCAACTTTTTTCAATGCACCATTAATCTGGCTAACCAATGCATCCTCAAATAAATATCTGTTTTTTCCTTTAATTGCAATTTCTGCATATTTAATTAAAAACGATTTGTACATTTTTTCTCCCACTCTCTGTATTGTTTATTTGCGAAAAATCTCTACTTTCTTGTATATCTTTGTAACATTGGAATCACTTCCTGCATCACGGACAATGCGTAATCAATCTCTTCTTCTGTTGTATTAACACAAAAACTGAAGCGGATAGTAGAATCCAATAAACTCTTCTTAAGACCAATTGCTGTTAATGTAGCACTAACCGCCGGCTTGTTAGAGGAACACGCACTTCCTGCCGATACATAAACGCCTCTATCCTCTAATGTATGAAGCATAACTTCACTTCTGACACCATCGATACTAACACTAACTATCTGTGGTGCGGAATCTCTTCCGGTCTTACCATTGACCGAAACACCGCTCATTCCCTGTAAACCTTCAATAAAACGGTTTTTCAAAGCATACATGTAATCTATTTTTGCATCGAAATCTTCATAGATTTCAGTTGCTGCTTCTGCCAACGCTGCTATCCCCGGAACATTTTCTGTACCGGAACGCATACCTTTCTGTTGTCCGCCACCATAAATCAATGGTTTCACTTTCACTTTGTCACGGATAAACAAAAAACCCGTGCCTTTTGGTGCATGAATCTTGTGCCCACTGACTGACAACAAATCCACACCTATTTTCTTAGGATAAATACGATATTTACCATATGCCTGAATCGCATCCACATGAACCAATGTCTTCGGATTCTTAGCTTTGATAATTTTCACTGCTTCTTCAATCGGTTCTACTGCACCGATTTCATTATTCACCATCATAAGTGATACTAAAATTGTCTCATCAGTAACCGCTTCCTGCAATTCTTCCAACGAAATAATACCATCTGCATCCACTTTTAAGTAAGTCACTTTAAACCCGAGTTCTTCCAAATATGCTGTAGTAGCAGAGACCGAAGCATGCTCGATGCTTGTAGTAATGATATGATTACCGGAACGCTTATTGGCTAATGCCGCTCCGATTAATGCCATATTGTTAGATTCCGTTCCACCGGAGGTGAATACGATTTCCTTTTCATCTATTTTTAAAGTCTTTGCAATCTTTTCTTTTGCTTCTTTGATATAGTTTTCAGCTTCCACACCTTTCATATGCATAGAGGACGGATTACCAAAATCCTCCGTCAAAAGCTTTACCATTAAATCTGTGGCACGCTTACTGCACCTTGTAGTGGCTGAATTATCCAAATATGCCTGCATTTTTCTCTCCACTTTTCATCCTTTTCTACTCTTCTAACTGATATACCAACATTGACAACGTCGTCATGCCGGCTGTTTCCGTTCGCAAAATACGATTGCCCAATGAAATCAAATGCATATCCTCTTTCACAAGTTCAATCTCTGTGCTATCAAAACCACCTTCCGGTCCAATAAAAATACCAATCGACTGCCCCGGTTTTATCGCCGCGATTGCCTCTCTGGTAGCCTGCATGCCGCGTTCATTCTCATATGGCACTAAAACTACATCCAGTTCTTTCGCCTGCTTCACCGCCAGTTTATAAGACAACGGCATCTGTACTTTCGGAATCAGGCTACGCTTAGACTGCTTCGCTGCGCTTTTGGCAATTTCCTGCCAACGTGCAATCTTGACCACTGCTTTTTTATCTTCTAACTTTACCACACAGTTCTTCATGGCTACCGGAATTATCTCATACACACCGAGTTCTACCGCTTTCTGAATAATAAGCTCCATCTTATCACTCTTTGGCAACCCCTGGAACAGATAAATCCGGTTCGGCAATTCTGTATTATCTTCTAATTCCTCCAAAATATCTGCGCGTACCAAATCATCTGCAATTTCTGCCACAGAACAGTAAAAATTTCTGCCAGTATCACTACTGATACGAATCTTTTCGCCACATTTCATGCGCAATACATTTTTGATATGATTTACATCACTGCCCTCAATAACAACATCCGTAGTCGAAATCTGGGCATCCGATACAAAAAACTGGTACATGATTCCTCTCATTCTGCCACATTTGCAGCACAATATATTTCCATTCAGTCTATTTGCAGAACATTTGACATTTCATACAAATACCATTTAATTTTTGCGGGCGGTAATATTCACCCATTCGCCCTGATGGTTGATTTCCACCACCTCAAGACCTGCTTTTTCAATGGCTTCCTTTACATCGTTTTCTCTAAAATCAATAATTCCCGATGTAATGAAATAACCACCCTTCTTCAATCTGTCCGGAATCACCGGTGCCATAGGAATAATAACGTCAGCTAAAATGTTAGCCACTACGATTTCATACTCCTCTGTGCCCACTTTTCCCTGTAATTCTACATCATCAATCAGATTACCTTTGTAAAAAGTTCCCAACTCTTTTGCAAGATTATTCACCGCCATATTTTCCTGCGATGACACAATACAATCAGAATCTAAATCTGTACCAATTACTTCTCTTGCACCAAGTTTTAATGCTACCAGTGATAAAATACCACTGCCACAGCCAACGTCCAATACTTTTGGTGCTTTTACTTCCCCGCCGATATACTTCTGTAACTGTCTGATACAAAGCTGAGTTGTCTCATGCTTACCAGTACCGAAAGAAACGCCCGGGTCAATCTCGATTAAGATTTTATCTTTATCCTCTACCTTTAACTCTTCCCATGTCGGTTTGATTAAAATGTTATCAATGTAAAAAGATTTGAAAAATTCTTTCCAGTTATTAATCCAGTCTAAATCTTCTGTCTGATCCGATGTAATCGTACCGGTTCCCACATCTACTAATTTTCTCAAATCTTCTAAGGCAATTTTTACCTGTTTTAAAAGCTCTGTATCATCTGTACCATCGTCTTCGATATAAAAACTTACATAACTTACCCCGTCATCCGGTGGAAGTTCCGGCAAAAAATCAATAAACATGTCTGCCTGATCCTCTTTTGACAACGGAATCTTGTCCTCGATTTCTACTCCTTCAATCCCTAATTCCGCAAGCATTGAACTCATAAAATCCTCTGCCGCTGTGGTTGTCTCAATTGTATATTTATTCCATCTCATAGGTTTTCCCTTTCTCTGTGTATGTTATTGTAAAATCTTTATACAGTAACAGTTCACGTCATCCGCAAAGGCACTTTCCGTGCTTCCCACTTACATGGCTAAACTGTTACCATATAATATATCACATATTTCTTCCGGTTGACAACTACTCATCTTTGGTACTTCGCAAGAGCACAAAAAATCCACTGTACTAATTTTCTTTAGTATAGCGGATTTTTCTATAAAATACAACAAAACTATTTACTTGTCAAAACAGTATTTTTTCTTACCATTTTAAGTACTCTCGCCGCACTGCGTTTCAAATCATCCACACTTACAATGCCATCTGCCACAGCTTTCTCCAGTGCTTCTGTCTGGTCAGGACGCCCCGGCATGACTAAATCGCACTGCACACTGTGCGCTTTTGTAATATCACCGGTTGCTGCCTTTAAACAGTCTCCGTTTTCTGCGGTAATGGAATCCCAGTCACTCATAACAAGTCCTTCAAATCCCCATTCGTTTCTTAAAACTTTCACAAGCAAATCATGGTTATTCGTTGCATAGACACCATTTACCATATTATAAGATGCCATAACTGTCATCGGTGCAGATTCTTTTACTGCAATTTCAAAGCCTTTTAAATATAGCTCACGAAGAGCTCTCTCATTCACATTAGAAGAAGAACGATTACGCTCAAGCTCACAGTTGTTTGCCACAAAATGCTTGATACTCATTCCTTTTCCTTTGTGTGACTGAACTCCACGTACAATAGCTGCTGCCATTTTACCGGACACGACAGGGTCTTCTGAATAATATTCAAATGTTCTTCCGCATAGCGGGTTACGATGAATATTCATACCCGGTGCAAGCCATACGGTTACACCATATTCTTCCATTTCCTTTCCGACAGCATCGCCAATCTGCTCTAACAATTCCGTGTTAAATGTCTGTGCCAAAAGCTGACTGCAAGGCCACGCTGTCGCATACTGATAATGCAGGATTCCTTCTTCCGGGTCTGCCATCTGTGAAGTCAGGGCTATTTTGGCAAAACCGAAGAAATACCTTCTGTATGCTTCAAAATTTTCCTGTACCTTTGCTGCTTTTACACTGCCATCCGGCATTTCTACGATATGTGACGTGATATTTAAACCTGCCGGTCCGTCAGAACAGATAACATTTGGAATACCACAGTCTTCATAAAGTTCTGCCGTAGTCGAACCGCTCGCGCCAAGTGCCTCAACCACTCTCTTTCCTCTTGTTCCGCCACCACAGACAAGTGTTGCAAGCTGATGAACCGTCATTGATTCGATTTTATCATGTATACTTGCCAGTTCTTCCGTTTCTTCCATGTCTGCCGGTTCATAAACCTCCGGTGTCTGATACACATGACAGATACAAGCAATTTCTGAAGCGTTAAGTACAATCCGCCTGCTACCGGAAAGTTCCTCTGCTTCCCTTACCGGTGGTATGATTTCTGTCACCTCATGCTGTACCGGACAGATGTTGACGCATTTTTCTGTCACCACATCCTCAAAAAGCTCCAATACCGCCTCCGCTTTTACCGCATTTGATGCATTTCCCAGACGGATAATATAATCACCTTTTCGCAAAAGATAAGACGCACACTTTTCATCATAAACTGCCATATCACTTACTGCAAACGAAAGCTCAAGCTTCTGCGTTTCTTTCGGTGCAAGCTCCTTTGTCTTGGCAAAGGAGAGCAGACGCTTCTGTTCTGCCCCATTTCCAAACGGAACGGTAACATATAGTTGCACGACTTCTTTTCCTGCATATGCTCCGGTATTTGTCACATTCACAGTCACCTTCACGAGCAGACGCTCCTCTGTTTCTTTTTTTCCATACCGAATCGGACATGTTTCCTTTTCTACTGCTACATGCTCTGTCTCAATCACAAATGTCGTATAAGATAAACCATATCCAAACGGATAACGCGGTGCTACCCCAAAAGTATCATAGAAACGATAGCCCACGTAGATTCCTTCATTATATTCCTGATTGTACTTGTCACCGCCCAGATATGAATAGGTCGTATTAGAAGGAATATCCGAAAAACGGTATGCCCAGCTTGTCGCCAGTTTTCCACTAAAATTCTGTTTTCCGCTTAACAATGCGCCCAGTGCATTTCCGCCTTCTTCACCGCCCTGCACATAATAAATCAGTGCCGCTACCGGAAGTTCGTCCATAAAAGAAAGGTCAATTACCCCTCCTGCGTTTACTACTACAATCATATTTTTATATGCATCCGCCACTTTGCAAAGATTAGAAAGCTCCATCTCATCCAGACGGTAATCACCTTCTACATCGGCTCTATCGTTTCCTTCGCCTGCCTGTCTCGCAAGCACATAGATTGCCGTGTCAGTGCCGGAAGTCTCTATATCCGTTTCTGTTACCGGAACACCAGTCGGGTGGTCGAACTTTCCTGCAAGTCCCAAAATCTGAAAAAAGTTCTGGATTCCTTTTACCCTTTCTTCCACTTCATCTGCATATTTCTGATATGTCTGCTGATAAAATGCATCAAAGCGGTCCAGCCAGTCCTCTGTCGTAATTTCAAAACCGGCATTTTTTAATCCGTCTGCAATACTTACGCTGTAACGTTCACGTACTGCACCGGAACCGGTACCGCCCTTCACTGTCATACGTGCACCCGAACCATACAATGCTACCTTCTTTGTCTTCAATGGCAGCACACCATTATTCTCTAATAATACAAATCCTTCTGCGGCCGCTTTTCCTGCAAGTTCTCTGTTTGCAAGTTCCAATACTGTCGGTTCTTTTTGTGTTGTTCCAAAAACCATATTTTCCCTTCTCCCTCCTATCTCATTATTCAAAATCTTCTACTTTCCATGAATCCAGCCATGCTATCTGCACACTTTCCCCTTCAAACCGAAGCGGCAGCCATACATAATCCGCTACCGAAGTATTTGCACTTTCTAACATCGGACTGTTCATGACTTCCTTACGTTCCTCCGATGTCACCTGATATTTCTCCGGTTCATAATGTGCCGCTATCGAACGTTCAATGATATCTGCACGTTTTGCATCCACGATATAATCCGGTACCCAGCGGTCTGCTATTGAGATATACAAATCTTTTTTGCCCGGTACTTTAAACACCTGTGAAATCTGACTGTTAAAAGAAGCATTTGATGCATCCGACACATGCGGGTTACCAATACTTATAAATGGCGCTTCCCAGCTTTCCGATGCAGCCGCATCACTCTTATTCGGAATATAACCACTCATTCCGCTTGTCAGCCCGGTACTTTAAACACCTGTGAAATCTGACTGTTAAAAGAAGCATTTGATGCATCCGACACATGCGGGTTACCAATACTTATAAATGGCGCTTCCCAGCTTTCCGATGCAGCCGCATCACTCTTATTCGGAATATAACCACTCATTCCGCTTGTCAGCATATACTTTTTCCCATTTCTTTCAAAAAGTGCCACACCCTCACGGCAGAACGGTGCATGAAGTCCGGTATACTGTCTTGATACCTCTTTCTCCGCTTTTAAATAATCTGCACTTAACTCCATTCCGATAATTCCGGTGTGGTCACCGTCAAAGAACAGGTATGCCTTTTCGTTTCCTTTCTCTTTTATAATATCAAAATCCCCCACCTTTAATCCGAGCGGACGATATGCTTCCGTTACAATCGTATAAGGACCTGTAAAAGCGTCTGCCTGTAAGATAAGAAAACATGCTTCCTCACCGGACTGCTTAATCCAACAGATATATTTGCCTGTGGTATCGCATTTTAAAATATGTGGACGGTCCACATGCTTCTCCGGATACAGACCCGACTTTGGATTGTCTAAATCCGGTTTGATAATCAGTCCTAAATCTTCCCAGTTATACAAATCTTTCGAGGTATAAGCACGGATTCCCCATGTCCATACCGGACATTTGCCGTCGGTACGGTCTTTATTCTCTCCATACCAGTAATAAGTCCCATCTTCATAAAATAATGCGCCACCGTGTGTCTGAATCCGTTTACCTTCCGTATCACGCCACGGTCTGCCCGGATAAATCGCTGTGTGAGGTACTTCTTCTACACGCTCTGCAGCTTCCGCAATCAATGGTTGCTCCTCTGTATAACCGGCTTTTTCATCCGCTTCTTTCTCAATATAAATCTCCAATTCGGCAAATGCCTTATCTATCTGTTCCAGCACTTCTTCCGGAATTGCACCTTTCGCATAGGAAACTAATTTGCGGATAGAAAAACCTGCTGTTGCCGGCTGGCTCGCTACACGTTCCCTCATTCCCGGCAAAAACCTGTCAAATACTGCCACACTCTCCTCATGTGCCAAAATCCGGCTTATACGGCTGTCTACGTTAAAAGTAACCCTTTCACGTATTTTTTTAGAAGGTTTCTTAATCTTCTGCAATGCAGCATTAAGACCCGCTATTTCTTCCGCTGAAATCGCTCCCGCCGCCTGTTTTAAAAGAGACGACATCTTCATTCCCGAAAGCATTTTCTGTAATGTAGCATTTTCGGAAGCAGCCTCTGCTACATCACCCCGGCTCGCTCTCGCTTTTGCCATGATGCGCTCAATCAAGGCTGCTCCCATTGGTGTGGACATAATCTCTCCCATCGTATCTTCGATGGAAAAGCAGGTAACATCTAATTCTTCTTTATCAAACCAGTTCACGACTTCTTCTTTTTTCTGTATTGCATAATCCGGATTTTCCTTCTCTGCTTTCCGAATCGTGATACTGTCTGATACTGCACCACTTCTTACTTCTATCCGGTGTTCTCCTATCAGTGGAATATCAAATACAAATATATGTGCACCGTTTTGGCTCTCTTTGTATGAACCGTCTATATACAGCTCTACCTGCGTCTGATTAGAATATACTTTCACCTGTGTCTGTTCTCCCACACGGTCTGCAAACCTGCGTCCGCATATATGTACAAACGCATCGGTATGATTCCAGTACGCTTTATACAGGTAATACGCATCTTTTTTCAGGCTTCTGTCCATCGTCACTAAGCCTTTCTGGTTCTGTCCGTTTTTACCGCCTTCCTCTCTTCCGTCTGCCGCAAAATCAAACATATTCCATACATGCGTTGCCCAAAGATAAGGTCTCTCTTCGATACATTTAATCAGATGTTCGTGGTAGAGGCACTGATAACTTTCCGTGTAATCACCGCGTTCCGGACATTCTGACTGATACTGTGGGTTCGCATCCGCACCATACTCAGAAAACCCGATGATTCTGTCCGGATAACTCTTATGAAAATCATCAAAAAAACTATCATTTTCAGACAACTCTCCGATATACCAGCCGAAATACAGATTGTATGAACCGATATCCGGCAAATCAATCAACGGACTGTCTGTTTCCAGCATAAATACATGTGCCATTGTAGTCGGACGTGTTGTATCAAGGTTGTGACAAAGTTCATTTAACTGCCTGTGGTTTTCAACCAAATCGTCTGTCACTGTACCGGAAGCTGTAATCTCATTCGACAAGCCCCAGCATACAATGGATGGATGATTGTAGCACTGTACTACAAGTTCTCTCATCTGAGCCAGTGTATTTTTCCTTCCGTTTGGCATATGTTGTGTAATATATGGAATCTCTGCCCATGTCACAATTCCTGCCGCATCGCACAAATCATAAAAATACTGTGCATGCTGGTAATGTGCCAGACGAATCGTATTGGCTCCCATATCAAGAATCATTTCCAAATCTTCTTCATGCATCTGTGCAGTCAGTGCATTTCCCACTCCTGCACGGTCCTGGTGACGTGACACACCCCGAAGCGGATACGAACGTCCGTTTAAGAAAAATCCCTGGTCTTTATCAAAGGAGAAACCACGACACCCAAAACGTACTGCAACCATATCTGCATTTGTCGATTCTGTCGCTTCAAGCGATGCTAATGCTACATATAAATAAGGTGACTTTACACCGTCCCAAAGTCTTACCTCTTCCAGTATGACCTCTGCTTTGGCATAACCATCGACAGATACCGCTTTTACCTCTGCAACTTTTGTGGCATTTAATACCTGCGGACATTCTGACAGCTCACTATCTGCCCCCACACCTTTCCAATATGCATATCCCATACCGTCCGGAGCGAGAATCGTATACGTCACTTTCCCGTCATAATTCTGCCGGCTTTCCAGTGTCATAACCGCCCGTTTTCCTTCAACTTGTACAGTCACTTTAAGCCCTGTCATTCCATCGCATACTGTCTCAAAATGTTTCTCCGGCAGAATCAAAAGATTCACGTCACGATAAATTCCACCATAAAAGGTAAAATCTGTTTCCAGCATAAATACATGTGCCATTGTAGTCGGACGTGTTGTATCAAGGTTGTGACAAAGTTCATTTAACTGCCTGTGGTTTTCAACCAAATCGTCTGTCACTGTACCGGAAGCTGTAATCTCATTCGACAAGCCCCAGCATACAATGGATGGATGATTGTAGCACTGTACTACAAGTTCTCTCATCTGAGCCAGTGTATTTTTCCTTCCGTTTGGCATATGTTGTGTAATATATGGAATCTCTGCCCATGTCACAATTCCTGCCGCATCGCACAAATCATAAAAATACTGTGCATGCTGGTAATGTGCCAGACGAATCGTATTGGCTCCCATATCAAGAATCATTTCCAAATCTTCTTCATGCATCTGTGCAGTCAGTGCATTTCCCACTCCTGCACGGTCCTGGTGACGTGACACACCCCGAAGCGGATACGAACGTCCGTTTAAGAAAAATCCCTGGTCTTTATCAAAGGAGAAACCACGACACCCAAAACGTACTGCAACCATATCTGCATTTGTCGATTCTGTCGCTTCAAGCGATGCTAATGCTACATATAAATAAGGTGACTTTACACCGTCCCAAAGTCTTACCTCTTCCAGTATGACCTCTGCTTTGGCATAACCATCGACAGATACCGCTTTTACCTCTGCAACTTTTGTGGCATTTAATACCTGCGGACATTCTGACAGCTCACTATCTGCCCCCACACCTTTCCAATATGCATATCCCATACCGTCCGGAGCGAGAATCGTATACGTCACTTTCCCGTCATAATTCTGCCGGCTTTCCAGTGTCATAACCGCCCGTTTTCCTTCAACTTGTACAGTCACTTTAAGCCCTGTCATTCCATCGCATACTGTCTCAAAATGTTTCTCCGGCAGAATCAAAAGATTCACGTCACGATAAATTCCACCATAAAAGGTAAAATCTGCTTTCTGCGGATAGACGCGGTCATTTGCACTGTTATCCACTGATACACAGAGAATATTTTCTTCTTTCAACCTATCTGTAATATCGGCACGGAAAGTAGAATAACCGCCTTCATGGCAGATTACTTTTTCTCCGTTTACATAGACTTCTGCTGTCATAGCCGCACCAAGAAACTCTAAAACGGCACGTTCGCCTTCCTTTAAATCCGGCATTGCAAGTGTTCTTACATACATGCATGTACCGCGGTAATAATCATTTCCGCCATCCTGCCCGTCTACCGCATTCCAGGTATGCGGAAGCGTAACCGTTTCCCAGCCTTCCGGCATAATGCTCATAGGTTTCTCCTGCTTTGCAAAATACCAGTTATCATTTAAATTTATCTTTTTTCTCATATCTGTTTCCTTTCCCACACTATCGACCTTATCTGTATTGTAAACTTTTCTTTCCGTTATCGCTTTTGTTTTTTTGCTTTTGTGTTTATTTTTTTGTCATTATTTTACGGCGACACGATTTTCTTATCGCTTTATCTAATTTTTTATTGTATAGTAATTTTATGATATACCCCAGAAAGGAAGTACTATGGAACGTCTCTCGTATTTATATGAATTGATTGAATGTTGTCATCCGATTGAACACTGGATGTATTCCGAAGATGGCCATTTGATGGGCAGTAATTCTGCAAATGAACGGATTCTCGATGTCATTTTCTCTGCCGGTGACATCAAAAAATATATGATGGAATATGGTAAAACAAATACAAAACCACTGATTCTAAGTTCTTCTCTCGGAAATTTGTGGATTGCTGTATTTGATAACCAACCAGATTCAAATATATATTATCATGTACTCGGTCCGGTTTTCATTGATGCTATTTCTCCGCAGCTCCTGCAACAAAGAGCAAGTGAATACGACAACTTGCCGCTTCACTGGAAACGCAGTTTTATGCGTATTGTGCAAGAATTTCCGCTTGTTCCGTGGCAGACACTGACCCAATATACGATTATGCTCCACTATGCCGTGAACAGAGAACATATTACGGTCAGCGATTTTTCCTATCAGAATACCACATTTTCCCGGGATGTCTCAAAATCGAATCCCCAAAAAGAGGTTCAGACATCTCAGGAAAAAAGAGAAAATCTACCTTACCATGCAGAACAAGAGCTTTTCAATCACATCCGTAACGGAACATTAGATTATCAGTCTGCACTCTCCAAAGCTTCTACTGTAAGCTCAGGTATCAAAATTGATATCGGTGATTCTCTCCGCCGTGCCAAAAACTCCGGTATCGTATTTGCTGCACTTGCTGCCAGAGCCGCAATTGAAGGCGGATTACCATCCGAAGTAGCTTATGCCGTACAAAACCAGTACTCACAAAGTATTGAAGCATGCTCGAATCTGTCAGAAGTAGCCGGTATTAATCATCAGATGTATGACGATTTCATTCACCGTGTACATAAAGTAAAAGAACTTTCCAATGTCTCACCACAGATACGTGCCTGCATCTCCTATATCGAAATGCACCTGACAGAAAAGCTCACCTTAACTGAGCTTGCAGACATGGTTGGTTATACGGAATATTACCTAAGCCGGAAGTTCAAAAGTGAAACCGGAACCAGCATAAATGAATTTTTGAAAAATTCGCGTATTACTCATGCTAAAAATCTGTTAAAAACAACTGACCTTTCCATTCAGGAAATCAGCGAACAGTTAAATTTCTGTTCCAGAAGTTACTTCGCTGACACTTTCCATAAAACGGTAGGGATTTCTCCGACAGAATACCGCGAGAAATATATGCAGTTATAAAAAATGGCATACCATTATGATATGCCATTTTTTCAACATTTATTTTTTATTTTTCTTTGCTTTTCTTTCTATCTTCTCCTGTTTTTTTGCACGTTTTGCCAGAACTTTATTATTCTCCGTATCAAAATCCAGACCGCGTTTTGAACAACGTTCCTTTAATTCTTTTATACGGTTTTCTTCCGCTTCCTTCTCCTGCTGCTCGATTTCACGACGTTCCAGTTCGTCCGGTGCAATATACTCAATTCCCAAAGCTTTACATTCATCAATTTTTCTCTGTTGCAGTTCTTTTTGTAAAGTTGGTAATTTTTCTTCAATATCAAACAAGAATAAAAATACTACAAAATACATAATACCTATGATAATATAACTTCCCTGATAAGAAAAATTAATCCAACTTGTAGCACCTGCTGTCTGGTCTGCATACTTTGTAATACCATCTACCGTACCGATTGCCTCCGGTGTCGCATAACCTGTCAACATAAGTCCTAAGTTAAAAATACCCTGTGCAATACCTACACCTACGCAGGTAGCAATACCACGAATGCCACCAGTAATACCTTCCACACGCTTACCACACTTCCATTCTACATGGTCGATAACATCTCCCAGATAGGTAACAACAGTATAAGAAAATGCAATATTACCAAATGCCGCCAACGCCGACCCTGCATAAATCATCATACTGCTTCCTGCACATACAAATGCTATAACAGAACCTACAATCGTCAATGTGGAACCAACCCAGATACATTTTCTTCTTCCCCATTTTTTCAATAATGGCAGTAATAAAACAAGTCCCGGTCCCATCGGCGACATTGCAATCATCTGGAATTTTGCCTGAATGGATGCATATTCACCATATGCGTTTCCTTTTACTACCCATCCGGTATAATATACAAGCGAAATATTTCTTAAATTGGTCAGTAATTCGCCAAAAATCAATACCAGCATTAAAATCAGCCAATATTTATCTGTTACTGCAATCTTGAACTGTTCCCACATTGAAACTGTCTGCTCTGTTTTCTCATCAATTCCTGCTTCTTTTTTCAGTTTCTCTGTTTTTCGGCTTTCCTCTGTGATACGTTCTCTTGTATAGAAATACTGAAGAAGCATACACGGAACCGCGATACAACAGATAACTGCCATACAAAGCAAATATCCCTGTGCATTATTCCCATTCACAGCACGACATACCGATGTCAAAATCGTTGGGAAAAGAATCGATACAAGCCCCGTTCCGATATTTCTCGTAATCGTAAATCCCATTGACAAACCGGAACGCTGCTTCATATTACGCGTTGAAAGCGGTGCGAATAACTCTGTCGGCATCAGCCACATCGTATAACCAACTGCATAGAACAAGTTGTAGGCAATCACAACCCATACCGCCTGCACAACCGGGTCTGCCACCGGAACCCAGAACATTAAAAGCACCGAAATCACTACTACCGGCATTGCAAATAATACCCACGGACGCAGTTTACCCTGACGGCAGACAGTCTTATCCAATATATTGCACATGATTAAATTCGTAATTGAATCAATAATCTTAGACACGACCGGAAATGCTACCATAAAGGCTGCAATCCATACACCTTTTTCTGCTGTGAATCCCAGTACATCTGTTAAATACTGGTTATAATAGCTATTTACAATTGACTGCAATAACAAGCAGCCATATGGTCCCAGTACATAGCCCAGCCATAACTCTTTCTTTGTCGTATTTGCAGATGTTATCTTTGAATCCCATTTCGGATTCTGCAATGCATTCGCAAAATAGGTTCCCTTGACTTTTTGCTTTTTTTCCATTTTCTTCCCCTTTCGTAAAAACCCATGTAATTATTTTATATTGTTATTCTATTAACATTTCTTTAACAATGCTTTTGTTTTTTCGCTTTTTTATTCATTTTCTAGCTTTCTTTTCTTTTATTCTCTAATTTATGATTGATTTCACCAAAAAGCTAACACTTAACCCAAAAAAACAGGCGTAAAAAGCATTAAACTTATTATTTACACCTGAAAAGTTTCTTTATTTCTATTTTGTTGTGTTATCTATTTTTTCTTTATATATGTTTTTCAACTCCTTAATTGCATCTTCAAATGACAAAACATGCAACCCCTGGTATGTGAGTGTCAAAACTTCTACGGATGCCTGCTCTATCATATCCTTTGGTGTATCATCAGCATATGTAAAATTCCAACAAGCAAAGAGATATCCAATCCATGACATTAAATCTTCCGGATATGTTTTTCCTTTATCAAACCGGACCTCCTGTTCTAAGGTTTCCATTATATAATTTGTGCCTAACCACATCTGTGTATCCATCTTATTGTACAAATGTGTTGCCGTCTCTGATTTCATCAGCTTTTCGATAAACTCTTTTGAATCATACCCTCTTTTAACAGATTGTACAAATAAATCTGCTGACATTTCACATATCCCAATGTTAAACGTTGTTGCATCCATTATTTATCCCACTCCTCTATTATTTCATCGAAGAATTTCACATCCTGCGCTCGTCTATATTGCGTTTGAATTTGGTTTATCATGTTGCTTAACTGGTTTCCCCTATTTGTATTCTGTGATATGATTAATTTCTTATCCACATCTGTAAGTTTATATTCATTTATTATATTAAAACGTGCTTTCCTACATGCTTCCTCTGTTTTTAACACATACTGCCTGCCTAATTTTACATATTGCATTGCCTCAATAAATGCCTTATCACACATCTGTCCATTAAAGAATAATTGCATTACCTGAGTCATTTTATCATCTGCAATTATACCAACAATCATGTCATATAATTCATTATATGTCTTATACCTCGTACATAGTTGGTTATACTCTGATAATTTTTCCGGTTGCCTGTTATATGCAATGAACAGCGCCCAATCAATCTGACTGATATAGTTATCTTCAAATGTTTTTATTTTTAGTCCATCTGTATTGTACTCTATTTCATAAAATTTGTTATTTTCATATGATGCAATCGAACCTTTTGGCTGGTCAGGTTTATCTCCCATATAAAATCCACAACCAAAGTCACATGATATCCTGCTTTTCGGTTTAATGTCTCCTTGTATTCCACTTTTTGAGCCATGATACAATAACATATCTTCACATCCTCTCTTTTGCACTAATCATCCATTCCACAGACGCTTTTGCGCCGGAAGTAATCGCAATGTGGTTTTGCAATCTATTATACCGCGAACTACCATAAATTACAAATCTCATATCTCTGTATTTTACCCATCATTCCCATTGATTATCACAACACTTGTTGCATTATTGATGATTGTTTCCCCAAAAAAACTTGTTTATAATAATATTTATAGTAACTATTTATAAACGAACACATCGGAGAGGTATCTGCACCATGAAACATACTTTTATAAATGTAAAAAAAGACCTGTTAGACCACAAAATTTTCAATAGCAGAATCAAAAGCGACTCCATAACCGGAAAAGAACGCCTGCTCGGTTACTTCTTAGGACCTTTTTCCGTTATGATGATGAACAGTATTCTGAATAATTATCTGAATGTTTATTATACAGATGTCATGGATATTACCCATATCTGGAATGGTTGGTTTTTAAGCCTTTTTCCGGTTGTCGTGAAAGCACTGGATGCTTTTACCTTTGTCATCATGGGACTGATTCTTGACCGTTTTTATTCCAGACAGGGTAAAGCCCGTCCGTGGATTTTATTCTCTGCACCATTACTTGTTATCAGTATGATTCTGCTTTTTGTTGTACCAAGTTCACATGATATGGTACTGGTGCTTTGGATTTTTATCAGTTATAATCTGTTTTATTCCATCGCATATACCGCTTATAATACCGCTCATACCCTGATGATTCCGCTTTCTACCCGCAACCAGAACGACCGTGGACGATTATCGATTCTCGCCAACTCGCAGGGAATGCTTTCCGGTTCGATTGTTGCAGTTTTATTCCCAACAATTATCGTACCGACTATGGGTGTAGATAAAACAGCATGGATGACAGTGATTTCTTTTATAGCAATTGCTGTATTTCCTTTTATCCTGATGGAATATTACTTTACAAGAGAACGCGTGACAGAAGCCGACCGGAAAATAATTCCCGACATACCGCTTCCCCCACAGCAGATTACCTTAAGAAAGCAATTCTCCATGTGTCTAAAAAGCAGAAGTTGGATAATCCTTATGCTCTACATGATTCTGACACAGTTAGCCGGATGTCTGGCAAATGCCGGTACATTCTACTATTGCAACTGGGTATTGGGTTCTTATAATGACGGTATCACACAGATGCTTTATTATGCAGTCGGCAATGCACCCCTTGGGCTTGGCATTCTTCTCTGCCGCCCTATCTGTAAAAAATTCGGCAGAAAACGTTCTATGCAGTACGGCTTTCTGCTTGCGGCACTCGGCACGCTGCTTTGCGTTCTAAATGCTACAAACTTAAAACTTGTGCTGCTCGGCCAGATTATCAAATCCTTTGGGCTGATTCCTTCTACCTTTATGGTAACAACCCTATTGGCTGATGCCCTTGATGATGTTGAAATACAGACCGGTGTACGCTGTGACGGATTTTCTTCCTCAGTTTTTAATGTCATTACGACCATTACAACCGGACTTGCACTTTGTATTTTAAACCTTGGTCTGACACAACTTGGCTACCTTGCCCCATCTGCAAGTGCCACGATTCCGGTACAAAACGATGCCGTTAAAACCTTTTTTGTATTTTGTGCCATCGGCTGTCAGACACTACTCTATCCGGTAACTGCCGGACTGTTACACTTTTTTCACGATAATAAATAATGAAAGGAAGTAACTATTCAGTACAGCTCAAAACACTGGCTGTTTTGAGCTGGAAAACATGATTCAGGAGTGAGCAAGCCCATCTGCGGAGCAGATTTTTAATGGTTTGCGAATCCTAATTATGAAGTACTGAATAATTACGAATGGAACTTATATATGAATCAGAAATGTAATCAGCGTTTTATAGAAAACGAAAAGAAAATCGAACAATCCTTTTTTATATTATTACAAAAAAAAGAAAGCTCACAGATTACTGTAAAGGAAATCTGTGAACTTTCTTCCATCAATCGTTCTACTTTTTATCATCACTACCAGGATATTCCTGATTTAATGACCAAGGTTGAACACCGCCTGCAGACAGAACTTTTGTCTGTTTTACGTGCTGCTTCCGGTGGCTTTCAAAACCTTCGTTCCTATTTCTGTCTTGATTATCTGACACTTCTTATCGAACATATTGAAAAATATGCTGTTTTTTACCGTGCTTATCTTCAGCGTAACCCTGATGAAATTATGGATGAAAGCTTTTCTCTTCTCTGGGATAACTTTTATAAACCTAACTTTCTTCAATACGGAGTAACACAGGAGAATCACATGCTATACTATTACCATTTTTTTAAAGCCGGATTTTTACAAACAATAAAACTCTGGCTCATAAATGGATGTCCGGAAAGTCCACAAGAACTTTCTGACATCATCTGGAATTATGCCATTCACCTGGTAATAGAGAAAAAATAGTTACCTTATTTTAGCTATTTTTCTCCATTACGATTTTCTGCAGTATCTCATAAACCTGTGTAATGTCAATCGGTTTTTCCAAATGGCCATTCATACCGGCATGGAATGCCTCCGTTATATCTTCTGTAAATGCATTGGCAGTCATTGCATAAATCGGAATGGTCTCAGCATCCGGATGTGCAGATGCACGAATCGCTCTTGCCGCTTCGTAACCATTCATTTCCGGCATCTGAATATCCATAAAAATTGCCTCGTAGGTTCCCTTTTCTGCCTGTTCGAACATTTCTACCGCGATTTTGCCATTTAGAGCCCAATCCGCCTGCATATTCACCATTTCAAGTAATTCTATCAATATCTCTGCATTAAACTCTGTATCATCTACCAATAATACCTTACGATTTTTAAAATCATAACTTTTCGGTTCTGCCTCTTCCGCTTCAGGTGTTTCTTCCATTTCCACTACTTTCTGGTCTTCCGGAATCACAAACGGAAGCGATACAAGGAATGTGGTTCCCACGCCTTTTTCCGATTCACAAGAAATGGTTCCTGCCATTAATTCCACAAGATTTTTTACGATAGAAAGACCCAAACCGCTACCACCATGAGATTTCGCTGTACTTGCGCTCTCCTGTTCAAACGGCTGAAACAAACGCCCCTTCATTTCCGCAGTCATGCCTTCACCACTATCCGATATTTTGAAGTTATAAAATACTTTGTCCTCTCGTACAGATATTTCTTTTGCCTCAATAGTAATCGTTCCGCCTGCCGGTGTAAATTTATAAGCATTGGATATCAGATTTAAAAAAACCTGTTTCAAACGAAGCACATCTCCCATTACCTCTGTATCACGCACTTCATCCATAACTACTTGAAGTTTTATCCCCTTTTCCTTACACTGTTCTGTATAAATATCTTCAACCGCCCGAAGCACATCCTTGATAGAAAGTTTTGCTGACTCAATTTTAATTTTATTACTTTCAATGGCCGACATATCCAGAATATCATTAATAATGCCACCTAAAATTTTAGATGCATTTTCCATCTTGTCCAGATATTCTTTTACACTTTCCGGATCATCTAAATGATTCTTGCAAATAGCATTCATACCTACAATTGCATTTAATGGTGTACGGATTTCATGACTCATACGCGTCAAAAACATACTCTTAGCTTCGTTAGCATTGTTTGCCTGAGCAAGCGCATCCCCTAATTCAATGTTTTTGCTCTTAATCAACGCATAATGGCGATTTCGAATCACTATACTCATAACCATCATTACAAAAACAATCACAATCAAAAATCCGATAATCGCAACCTCAGTACGCGACTTATAAAGAATATCCGCCCAGGTTAATTGATATGTATTGCGGATGATATGTTCCATAACATACTGTGCCTGTTCACGCTCCGTAATAGTTGCAATGCACTTGTCAATAATGCTAATCCAAATATTGTGCTCCTGGCTACTCATTACCACAATTGCCATCTTTTCTTCCATAAAAAAGTTCGAAAACACTGTGAATTTCTCATATATCGGTTTTTGCAAATACGGAGACAACACATTAACATTCTGTGCCATGAAATCCACTTCTCCGCTTAAAACTTGAAGAAAACAGTCTTCTGTAGAATCTGCCAAAACAATTTCAAATTCCGGATAATTTTCTTCAATATAAAATTGTAATGCCATAAAACTTCTTGGCACTGCCAGTTTGTATGTCTTCGGTTCCACATTGATTCGATATTCAGTTCCCGGCCGGCTTGCGATTGCCACATTGTCTGAATATATTACTTCCGATAACTGGTAGGCACTATTTAAGAACTGCCTATTTTCTGCAGCCACCCCCGCCACCAGATGATCCGGGTGTTCCTTTAAGTAATCCACCGGAGATTTTCCCACCTCCATCATTACATACTGAAAATGCAGACCACTTCTTGCCTCTACCTGTTTGACAATATCTACTATAATACCGGTAATCTCACCGTTTTCATTCAAATAAGAATATGGCTTTCGATTTGGAATAAATGCCACAGTAAGCGTTTTGCCTTCTGCAATATATTCCGCTTCCTTCCTTGTAAAAACAACCTCATTCTCTTCCGTTGCACCATAATACTTCTCTGCCAGTTGCTCGCAGTAATTCGGTTTTATCGAATAAATCTGCTCCATGGCATCGTTCATATCTTCCATTAACGCAACATTAGAAGGATTGGTAACAGCATAAAAAACATCTGAACTGAAACGACTGATAATTTTATAACCTTCATTCAATGCATTGCTACCGATAGCAACCGCATCTACTTCTCCAAAATCTAATGCACGAAAGCATTCATCCAGGGTATTGCTCACATATGCTTCATAAGAAAAATCTTTCTCATTCGCAAATTGTTCTAGTTGCAGTTTCTGATAACTACCTTCCACACAAGCAATTCTCATTCCGTCATAATTCTCATAATCATTATAATAAAACCGTTCTTCATCTTTTTGAACATACAAAACACTCGACTCAATTCCCACAACATATTTTGAAAAAAGGAATTCCTCTTCTCGTTCCGGTGTCTTCTGCAACTGCATTATGAAGTCAATTTTCCCTGTTCTTAAATTTTCCAACTGAGTTTCCGGATTACCGTAGATATATTCATATTCCCATCCTGTATAACTGGCAATTTCATTCAAAAATTCCACTCCATAGCCCGAATAGTTGCCATTTATCGTCTGTGTAATAAAACCTTCGTATCCAAGATAGCCAATCCGCACCGTCTTTTTTTCATTCTGTGTTGCCGCTACAGACTGTGGTACTATCGAAAAAAACATAACCATTCCCAATATAAACATTAAGACATAAGAATAACATTTTCTTTTCATTCTTCTAATCCTCATTTCTAATATAGTTTCATTATAGCAAATTCTGTCGGAAATAAAACTGTTTTCCTTGACGTAAAATCAGAAATGCTATAAAGTTTCTTTAGAAACATTGAATTGGAGGATAATTATTTATGGAAAAAATTGCAAGTTTTACCATTGACCATATTAAACTGGAACCGGGTGTATATGTATCCAGAAAAGACCATGTAGGCAACGAAGTAGTTACAACTTTCGATTTACGTATGACTTCTCCTAATGATGAACCGGTTATGAATACAGCAGAAATGCACACAATCGAACATTTAGCTGCTACTTTTTTACGAAATCATCCGGTATTTAAAGATAAAACCATCTACTTTGGCCCTATGGGTTGCCGCACCGGTTTCTATTTACTCTTAGCCGGAGATTATCAGTCAAAAGATATTGTCGATTTAATGGTTGAAATGTATGAATTCATTCGCGACTTCCATGACGAAGTACCAGGCGCGAGCCCTAAAGACTGTGGCAACTATCTTGACATGAATCTTAATATGGCAAATTACCTTGCCAAACGTTATCTGGATAATACACTCTACAATATTGATGAAGCTCATTTAGTATATCCGGAATAAGGGAAACATAAAAACAACCGATTTACATGCTATATTAGCAGTAAATCGGTTGTTTTTATGTCTCCTTCTTCCATCTATACCTCATACAAAGCTTTTAATTTCTCGTACTCTGTATTGATTTCCTGAATTGTACTCTTGTCCCCATTAAGATTATCCGGATGATAAATCTTAATCAACTCCTTATAACGCTTCTTCAGCGCCTCGCCATTGTCTACACCGCAAAAGAATAATTCTCCTTTCACCACATTAGACGTACAATAATCTTCAGATTGGTATTCATTCACATAACGATAAAAATCACGTTGACGCTCCACTTGTTCTTTTTCCGCGGCAAGCTTTTTTAATTCTCCTTCCAATATTCTCCACTTCATATCGAAAAGTTGCTTCTCATGCTCTGCCCGCTTTTCCTCTACCTTCTTATTCACATAGAACGCCTGCTTTTCCTTCTCAAATTCTTTTCGCTCCAGTTCGAGCTTTCTGCGTTCCTCTTTCAGTTGTTGCTTCTGATGTTCCAATTCTACAGTCTCTTGAAACTGCCATGTACGAAACGCTGTATTACGCTCATCTGCCGATACCCCAACCTGACTCATACTCTTTTTCCCCTTCTATTATCAACCAAAAACCAGCTCTGCGATTAATTTCTTCTCTACGATAACTGCACATCTGTGCACACAATGCTTTTCTGCAATAAGATGCAAGTTCCCATTGCAAAAAAAATGGTAAGTGCATATATCTCTGCACTTACCATTATCTTATCATCATTATAAGAATTTTGCAAATTCCAACATTTGCCTATTCCATAATATCATCAATAGACTCTTTTATTTTGTCCATGAAACCTTTTCTTTTCTTTTTATTGGATGGTTCCTCAGAACCTTTTGCCAAAGAACTACCTGTTGCTTCATCAAACTGACGGAGAAGTTCTTTTGCTTCTGAACTTAAGTTTGTCGGTGTCTGAACTACTAAGTCTACATAATGGTCGCCACGCACCTCTTTACTACGTAACGATGGCACACCTTTACCTCTTAAACGAATTCTGGTGCCTGTCTGCGTACCCGGTTTCACATCGTATAACACGTCACCATCAACAGTATTGATACGTATTTCACCGCCCAGTGCAGCCTGCGCAAAAGTCAAAGTAGCGGTAGAATAAATATTCATATCCTGACGCTGTAAAAATGGATGTTTCGATACCACCACTTCTACCAGCAAATCTCCTCTCGGGCCGCCATTCAGACCCGGTTCACCCTTCTCACGGATGCGGACACTCTGCCCATTGTCAATGCCGGCAGGAATAGACACCTGAATCTTCTTCTTACTTGCAATGTAGCCTGCGCCATAGCAATCAGAACATTTTTCTTTCACAACCTTACCGGAGCCACTACATTCCGGACAAGTCTGCACATTCTGTACCATGCCAAAGAAAGACTGTTGTGTGATTACAACTTTCCCTTTACCGCCACATTTTGGACAGGTTTCCTGTGATGTACCCGGTTTGGCACCGGTTCCATGACAAGTCTTACACTCGTCTTTTAATACTAATTCGATTTCCTTTTCGCATCCAAAAATCGCTTCTTCGAAAGTAATACGCACGCTCGCACGAATATTGGCCCCCTTCATTGGACCATCATTACGTCTTCTTGAGCCTCCGCCACCAAAGAAATCACCAAAAATGTCACCAAAAATATCGCCCATGTCCATACCGGAAAAATCGAAACCACCGGCACCACCGCCGCCCATTCCGTCAAATGCGGCATGACCAAACTGGTCATACTGTTTTCTCTTCTCCGGATCACTTAAAACCGCATAAGCTTCCTGTGCTTCCTTAAACTTCTCTTCGCACTCTTTGTCCCCCGGATGTGCATCCGGATGATATTTTTTGGCCATAGCACGGAAGGCTTTTTTAATTTCTGCATCATCTGCGCCCTTGCTTATACCAAGGACGTCGTAATAATCTCTCTTGTCTGCCATGAGTTATCTCCAATCCATAGAACTGCCGAAAAATCATCTGAGACATCTAACAAATACATCTGTTAGTAGCCATGATAGATTTTTCGGCAGTTCGTAACTGTTAATTATACTTCTTTGAAGTCTGCGTCTACAACATCATCTTCCGGAGCACTTGCATTGCTACCCATGTTGCTCATGTCCGGACCTGCACCTGCTGCACCCTGTGCTGCCTGTGACTGTTCATACATTTTAGCAAATACGCTCTGAGCACTCTGTGTCAATTTCTCCTGCATTGATTTCAATTCAGCTACATCTGCATCAGTCATATCTTCTGCATTTGGATGAGCTTCTAAGAAGGATTTAATTGCATTCATATCAGCTTCTACTGTTGCTTTATCGTTAGGGTCTAAAGAAGCTCCTACCTGATCAATTGCCTGCTGTGTCTGGAATACAAAGGAATCTGCATCGTTTCTTGCATCAATTGCTTCTTTACGTTTCTTATCCTGTGCTTCGAATTCTGCTGCTTCTTTTACTGCTCTTTCGATTTCATCATCTGACATATTAGAACCTGCTGTGATTGTAATATGCTGTTCTTTGCCTGTTCCCAAATCTTTTGCAGATACATTTACGATACCGTTTGCATCAATATCAAATGTTACTTCAATCTGTGGAACACCACGACGTGCTGGTGGAATACCATCTAAACGGAACTGTCCGAGAGATTTGTTATCTCTTGCAAACTGTCTTTCACCCTGTACAACGTTAATATCTACTGCTGTCTGATTATCTGCTGCTGTAGAGAAAATCTGGCTCTTCTTTGTAGGAATTGTTGTATTTCTCTCGATAAGTCTTGTAGCGATACCACCCATTGTCTCGATAGAGAGTGAAAGTGGTGTTACGTCTAACAGAAGAATTTCACCTGCGCCTGCATCACCGGCCAATTTACCACCCTGAATAGAAGCACCGATTGCTACACATTCATCCGGATTTAATGATTTACTTGGTTCTTTGCCTGTAATCTGTCTTACTTTATCCTGTACAGCCGGAATACGTGTAGAACCACCAACTAATAATACCTGACCTAAATCTGCATTTGTAAGACCTGCATCCTTCATAGCGTTCTGAACAGGGATTGCTGTTCTCTCTACTAAGTCATGTGTCAATTCATCGAATTTTGCTCTTGTAAGATTCATATCAAAGTGTTTTGGACCTTCTGCTGTAGCTGTGATGAATGGTAAGTTAATGTTTGTTGTAGTAGCTGATGATAATTCTTTCTTTGCTTTCTCTGCTGCTTCTTTTAATCTCTGAAGTGCCATCTTATCGTTAGATAAATCCACACCTTCAGCTTTCTTGAATTCATCAATCATCCACTGTGTTACTTTAGCATCGAAGTCATCACCACCTAAATGTGTATCACCGTTTGTAGACAATACTTCGATAACACCGTCACCAATCTCGATGAT
>CAYMTX010000019.1:0-24914 GCA_964393475.1 uncultured Roseburia sp.
ACTCTGGCAACAGATGATTTTCTTCTTCCTGTTCCGTAATACTTTGTATTAGCCAATGTTCTTTACCTCCTAATTAAAATGTTAAAACTTCTGGTTTCTGAGCTGCATGTTTGTGCTCTGGACCAGCATATACAAATAATTTTTTGTACATTTCACGTCCTAAAGGTCCCTTTGGAAGCATGCCTTTTACTGCATGTTCGATAACTCTTTCCGGATGTTTTGCTAACATTTCTTTTAATGTAGTTTCTTTCATACCACCTACATAATCGGAGTGGTTATAGTAAATTTTCTGGTTTAATTTCTTACCTGTAACTGCAACCTTCTCAGCGTTGATTACGATTACATAATCACCTGTATCGATGTGTGGTGTAAAGATTGCTTTATTTTTACCTCTTAATACTTTAGCGATTTCTGATGCTAAACGTCCTAATGTCTTACCTTCAGCGTCAACTACGTACCATTTTCTTTCGATGGTAGCTGGACTAGCCATAAAAGTCTTCATTGATTTTCCTCCTGATATAAAATTGTTTACTCGCTTGATGATTCCGCAATGTGAATGTCCGGACACACTGCTTTCTCACCGATTGTTTATAGTTGAAATGTCTCACCGGGGCTTTTGGCTTGACATACTTTCACTATCACAGACTTTGATATTATAGTACACGATTCCCCGAGTGTCAATAGTTTTCTGCATTTAAAATATACATTTTTTCCCATATTTTAACATCCATATCCAAAAAAACTTCCGACTTTCCCGTTTCCGGATTTTCTATTCCTACAGCAATGACAGGCAGTGTTTCTTTTAAACTTTCGTCCTGCCATTTTATTCTGACCGATGTCACAGCCCCCTGCTCCAATTCGGTCAAATCAAGTCCCGTTTCGCCACGCGCCAGTACCTTTCCCTGTCTGTCCAAAAAATACATACAGAATTTCCAGGGAAAATACATCGGAGCAACCCCATAATTCGTCACATCAGCCTTAACAGACACCGTACCGGATAATCGGTTATGGACAACTTTCGCCGAACTTATACCATAACGGTAACCGATATTTTTCAGAACTTCTTCCACCTCTTCCGGATAATCCAATTCTTCTTCATTCGCAATCGGACACTTCGGTCCGATAAAGGTCATATGAGATTCCTGCAACAATCCCAGCGTTTGCTCTTGTTTTGTCACAAGCATCTCTTCCATAGAAAGTGCACTCGTAAATTCGCCGCCGACCGGTGCATTTTCCCATATCTTTTCACATGCCGGAAGTTCTAACGGTTCACTTGCAGACCGATAGACACCGCCATGATAAATCCAGTCCAGCCAGCTTTCTGTCGCATGCGGTTCACCTGTCATGTCATTGTACACACCAAGTCCATACTCTTTCACAAAAGAAAAAGGTCTGCGCATCAGAAGTTTTGCATTCGGAAAAGCTGCCAGATACGGTTCTACATACTGCCTGCATACCGCTTCTGCCGGAAAACGCTTAATACCGGCATCATACTTTACATGCCACTCACCCCAGTGCCCCAGACTCCCCAATTCTATAAAACAGAAAAAAGTATCCTGTCCGTACTCTTTTCCCAATGCTTCAATTGCTTTGCTATGATACGCAATAAAAACCGGATTCTCATAATCCGGTGAATACCCTTTGCCGTAGGAGTTGTCGTAAAATGTGCCGTCTCCGGTTTTCTCATAAAGCCAGTCAGGGATATCCATATGCGCCTCATCTCCCGGTATATCGCACACAAAACGAAACACTACCTTTTTTCCCTGTTTCCGCCACTCCTTCAGATGATTACTTTCTGCAATTTCCGTAAAAGCAAAAACTCCCTCCTCCGGCTCCAGTTCACGCCACGTTACATCCACGTATACAAGGGTATTATCTCCGACAGCTTTTGTATAATCTGCATTCGGTGCAAATCCCATCATGGGATTTTTAAATGCCTCTCCGGTTTGACTGTACCGATACTCATATACCTCGATAAACATATATTGATATAGAAAAAATACTGCTGCCAATACAAGCAACAGTATTACAATCATCATTTTCGCGCCACCTCTCCTAACCATGATATTCTCCGTCAAACTCTAGCAATGTGACATCCTTTACCTTCTGCAAGGCAGAAATATTGTCTACAAATGACAGATTGCCTGTTTTACATTCTACCTGAACCGTCATCTCTGTATCCTCACCACGGCGCACTTTCGCGCGCACGTTATGCCGGTTTTTCCCGATATACCGTAAAACCTCCTCTCCGGTTTCCGTTCCGGAATAATTCACTACCATGAGATATGCTTTGTTTTTGCTTCTGTCCTTACTGAAAATCAGAATCAGCACAACCATAATTGCCATCGCCAGCACAGCAAGAATATACATGCTCGCACCAATTGTAATTCCTGTCGTAATCGCCCAGAACATATACATCAAATCCAGCGGTTCTTTCACCGCACTACGGTATCGCACAATAGAGAGCGCCCCTACCATACCAAGGGAAATGACAATATTCGTACTGATTGCCAGTGTAACCATCGCTGTAAGTACTGTCATACCCACCAGTGTAACTGCAAAATTTTTGCTGTATACCACACCCTTATAAAATTTTTTATATATGTAATAAATCAGCAGCCCCATCAGCAGTGCCACTGCAAGGTCTAATATAATTGTTATAATCGTACTAAATGAAATCGCCTGATTATACATATCCGATTCCAAAATAGATTTTTTTATTACATCCTGAACACTCATTCCCTGTCCCCTCTTTCCTTCCCAACTCTAAATCATTACAAACTCTTTTCTCTTCTCCAGACACATGACGTATTTCGATACTGCCGTACAGATACAGTCATCCACACAAAGCATATCCCTGATAACCGTCGGGAGAAATTCGGTATATTTCACCTCCAGAATCAACTGGTTCGGTGCTAAAACCTCCATAACCGGAAGCTCTTTATCCCAAATATTATTTTCAAAAACTCCACTCTTAACATGCATGTCAAATGTAATCCTCACATCCCCATACGGATATACATAAGGCTCTCTTTCATAATCTACAATCACACGCGGACGCATATGGTTTAGCACACATTCAGCAAAAAAGTCCCTGCAGACCTGTTCCCTGCGCTTTAACAAGAACTCATACTTCCCGCAAAGCAGCATCTCCAACTCCTCCCTGCTTAACTTCGCTGAGATTTTGTTAATATACTGTCCCACCTTACGCTTACATTCCAGCCGTATTACATTCTCTTCAAAATTATAAATGCGGATACGATACTTTTTTCTGCAATTTGTCCCTGCCAGCTTTTCTTCATAAGAATTTTCCCATCTGTCATCAAAATAAAGACTTCTTATAAAATACACTCTGTTTTTAACATGTGTATCCGGCTTCATCACTTTAGAAAGCCTTGCTGCAATGATTTCCTTTTCTCTCTCGCTGATAAGATACTTTAACTCATGCCGGAATTTTAAATCATTCTTCATGCACATAAACCTCGATACTTCCATCCTGCATAACATAAAATGACATAATACCAAATGCTTTCTTACTGTCATCTGTCACATAATAATCAAATGCATACTGTTCCTTTCCGGATTCATTTACTGCCTTTATACGGGCAAAATATTGTCCAGGTTCCAATGTACCTTTATACGTATAGCCCGGAAAGGAGATATTCTGTTCTGCCGCTATCGGATTTTTAAATTCGAGATTATCTGCCAGTTCAAAAGAATAAAGCACATTCTCATTATCAAAATCATAAGCATTCTCCCATATAAACTCCGTAACGCCACCCTCTGCCTGCGGAATACCAATATAAAACGGCATTGGATACTCCCTGCTCTCTTTATAACGCCGGTAATTCGTTTCTATCTCTGTCCAAAGCTCTTTGCAGACAATATCATATTCACGTTCTGTTATCGGTTCATAATATTTATCTGCCGCTCCGTATGCATACGGTTTTACAACTTCTGCATATGCTTCTGCCATGCTGTTAATTTTCTCTTCGCTCATAAAGGCGTAATACTCTTCTATTTTCTCACTCAATGCGTTTTGGAATACTTCCGTCTTTAATGCCCGTTGGAACAACTGATTCCCCCAGTAATTGCTAATCCCATATTCCCATCCGCTGTCTACCGGTCCATATTGCAAAAGTTTTTCCGTCTTTTTTAAGCACGCATCATTGTCCCACGAAATGAAGTACCACTTTTTATCATTCTGCGCACTATAAATCAATGTATTTCTGGACTGTGTATCATCATTTCCGATTAAGATATGAAATGCCATCCATGATGCAAGATTTTCTATATCAAACCATTCCTCTAATATATCCTCCATCGGAATCGACAAATCATTCACATCCTCCAGCATAGCAATGAGCTTACTGTGGTCATCATTCCCTTTTATCTCTATCATCTCCTCGAATGCCGCCTCATCATAATCCGCATCATTTTTTAGCCGGATAACATCCTCATAACGGAAAAATTCAAAGAAATTAATTTTATACAAATGCCCGTTTTTATCAAGACCATGCCGCTTCAGAAAACTTTTATTCGGCTGCTCCACATGTGTATACAAGCCATAGTCCCTAAACCCTGCATCCTCTCCCTCTGTCTCATCTTTAACATACAGATGGACAAACTGCGTCTGCAATGCCATCATATCCGGCAACTCCTCCATCAGGTCATAGGCCAGCTTATTACGAAAACGCAGTCCGTCCCACGCATGCTTATTCAGATTAATCACTTTCTGGTCTTTCCACGAACCGGCATCCTCATACAGCTTAATTTTATAATTTTTCTGCGCCAGCCTTGATGATGTCTGTCCGCGTATCGTTACAGTCGCATTCGGCACATATTTTCCATACCCAAGTTCACCTTCTGCCGGACCATTCTCGTCCCCTATCTGTAACAGGCCGTTTACGGCATAACGTTCCACTCCCATTTCGGCATAGTCATATACCGAGTAACTGTTTACTTCTTTCCATGTGTGATTCGTATTTTCCGAAGCATTTCCTTTTGACACCGTCAGATACATCGTAATCACAGAAGTATTATCCGTATTTACATATAATGCATCATTATCTTTAAAATGCCCCTGTTCCTCTTCAAAAAACATTTGCTCCCGTCCGGAATCTGCCTCTGTTTCCGTTACATTACCGTCTGCTGCAACCATACAGCCAGATAAACACATCCCAAAACTGATTATCATAAGTAACACCATGATATTTTTGTTCATTTATTCCGTCTCACTCTCTTCCATATCTCTCACATGGTACTTCTCCACATACTTTTTTTGAAAATATTCGCTTACTTCTGACATTTTTCCACGCTTTACAACTGCTGCAACCGGCTGTCCGCAAAGCACATGGAATACCAGCTCCCGTTGATAGCGGTACAGCAAAAGCAGGGCTGTCGCCGCAAATGCGATACTTCCTGCCAGAAATCCAACGCCGTAATACTTTGTATTTGCGTCTTTTAATAGGAATGTCCCCACACAGCTTACCATCATAAAGACTGTCACACTGACAAGTGCACCTTTGTTATCCGCAAAATAAAGCAGTAGCAGCATCGCGCAGTTTCCGGCGGCATAAAACGCATATCCCACACAAAGCACACGGTAAATTCCAAGCATATCCGCAGTCATTCCGAGCGGCAGATACGGCAGAAAAAAAGTACCCGCTATGATAAATACAATCGTCGCAAAAAACTGCTTTGTATATGTATAAGTCAGCTCCTGTATTAACGTCGTCTTCATCTCACGCTCTGCCTGACGGATATCCATGTACGAACCACCTTCATTAAACAAAGCAAAATAATTCCGGTACTTCGGATAGAAATTTACCTCAACCGATGTCACGAAATTTATGGTAGTTATCAATATAGAAAAAAACGCCAGTAACGCCGGAATATCATACCCCGGTGCTGCAACAAACAACCCTTGTATCTGTACCCTCAACGGACTTCTCCACATGATTAAAAGATGTCCGTACAGTCCCGCTGCAACAAACAATCCCACGAACACAAGCTGCGGATACTTATCCAGCCATTCCAGAAAATGCAGGGAGCTGCACCTTCCTCTCGGGAAATACTTTGCCAGCAGTACATAATAGCGGATACTCATAATTCCATATGCAATGCAGACAGCCGACAATAATACCGCAATCTTATCCGTACAGCTTATTACCAAAAGAAATCCTGCCGCAAATGCTATCACAAGTGCCAGCGAAAATGTTTTTACTATACCGCCGTAATCTTTAACAGCAGTCAGATAACCTATTTCTGTCCATACCAGAATCAATTCTCCTAACAGTATCATACAAAGCACACCGTAAAAAATGCCGATTCCTGCAAATAACAAAAAGATACCGTACACCCCTGCACCGATTACCGTTAATATCGAACTGCTCCCCCAGAATGAAGGCATTACACATTCTTTTTTATTCATATATAGCTGGTCAGCAGTATAACGTGTCGTTATCATCGAGCAGGTACTCGTAAGCACAAGTGAAAACAGCAATGTATACTGCACCATACTGTTTAACAATTCTATCGAATGTTCATCTACCCCCGCAAATTCTGCAAGCAGTCTTATTCCAAGCAGCAATGCCACCCCTAAAAGCATCGGCCCCGTACAGACAACTCCGGCATAACCGTATGCTCTCACAATCGACAGCAATCCCCTTTTTGCAAACATTTTCTTTAATTCAAAACCTATTCCTGCCATGTTCCCTCTTTCCTTTATGCTGTTACACTCATATATAAATCCCGGTATTTCTTCATACTCATTTCATGCGTGTATTTCAGGGCGACACGTTTTTGGGCTGCCTCGCCCATCCGGTAGCGCAGCTCCTCATCCCTGCACAACAAAATCATTGCCTGCGCCAGTCTTTCCTTATGCATCGGCGGCACACAGATTCCGGCTTCTCCCAAACCGTCACTGTTTTCCAACAGTTCCCTGCAGCACCCCACATCCGTCGTGACACACGGTCTGCCTGCTGCAAATGATTCCAACACAGAAAGCGGCTGTCCTTCCGAAATACTCGTCAGTATTGTGAAATCCAGTTTTTCCATATACTCTGTCACTTTTACTACGCCGGTAAAAAGAATGTCTTTTACTTCCAATTGCTGTATTAACAGCTTACACTCCTCGAAATACTCCTTGTCATCCACATCTCCCATGATATGCAGTCTTACTTCCGGAACCTCCGCCTTTACTTCTGCAAATGCATATATCATCGTCTTAATATCTTTGATTTTGGCAATCCGGACCACTGCTCCAATATCAATAAATCCATCCGGTATTTTTAACGGAATATGTGAAAACCGCTCAAAATGTATACCATTTTCTATTACACTCAGTTTTGCGTCCTGACAGCCCAGTTCCTTCTGTATACTGTTTGCGCGTTTAAATAAGGCAGTCACCCGATCTGCATGACTGTATGCACACGCGGAAAATGTATAAAATAAATCTATCCACTGCTGCCGGAAATATGGACGGACCCAGGTCGCACGAAGCAATTCCTCTTCCCGCTCTCTTGTATAGATTCCATGCTCCGTTAAAATCATCGGCTTACCGCTTTTCCATTTGCCCATACTTGCCAGAATCCCGCCATATCCGGTTGCTGTGCTATGATATATGTCAGCCTCCGGAATCTCCTGTGTCATCAAATACCACTCCGGAAGCATCATGGAACGCACTGTATAAAAATAATCTGCAAAAGAAACATAAGGATATTGCTCACGGCATACTTCAATCAGTATATTCAGGAACTCTCTGCTCATCAAAAGATTTAACGGATTCACCTTCTGCTGCTGAAACAATTCAAACAAAACATCCCAGTCTGTCTCTTTGCACTGAAATAGTTTCTCCATAGCTTCTTTTTGTGCCTTTGTAATCGTAAATTTTGTATGGTCCATTTTAAGACGAAGTGCATCATCCAAAAAGACCTCATGTATCTCTTTTACATTCTCCGGCAGTTGAAACTTATATTTTCCACGGTTTTTCGCTTTTGCACCAATACACCAGAGCACAAATTCCACATCGGGCATCGCCTGTATGTACTGATGCATCCAGCCGGAAACTCCTCCAAACACATACGGATAGCTTCCTTCTAAAATCATACAAACTCTCACATCCATCTCCATTTCCATATACTATTGAGTTGTTATTTGTATCATGTCATCCTCTGCATGCACTACATACAGATTTCCTGCAATCTGTTCACAGCTTCCGCCTTCTATTCCTGCAATTTTTCCTTCATTGATGCGAAGCAGCAAATATGCCTCTCCGGAAAAACCGCCCAGCTTTATATGTAATGTGCTGTCTTTCCACTCACGTTTTACCGAAAGCCTGTCATACTGCAATACTGCTGTCCCCATACCGCTTCCGGTCACATTCCGGATATCAGGGGCAGAAGAATACATCCATTCCAGATAACGTTCAAAACACAATGCCAGTTCCTCAAATCCGGTTGCCGCACCTCTGTCTTCGTCCAGCAAATCATCGGGATGCATAAAGTGTGACTGCACATAATGAAAATTTAATTCTGAAAGTGCTGCAATTCTCTGATAATCACTCAGTGCCAGCCCCGAAACTACACGCGGTGTCTCGATAACCCCATCTTCTGCCACTTCAAATTCCTGTATATACTCCTGTGCATCATCTGACGGAATATAGAAACTTGCAATCATTCCAATGTCAGGGCACGCCTCCAGCAACGCACTTCTTCCTGTTTCTGATAAAATATTAGACGGCGGTACATAGACGGAAAATGCGCTCTGCGGAAAAAGTTCATCTGCAAACCGCTTCAATTCCGTTAATGCAGCTTTCATATTCTCTTTTGAACTCCAAAGCTTATACTCACCATACCGCATCTCTTCGTCTATGCCTTCTATACAAAGCGGCATATGATTATAACCATGAAACCCAAGTTCGCCTCCAGCATTCAGAAGCATATTTCCATAAGTCAAAAACTGAGATGTATCCGAATTTGCCCCGAATGGTGCTTCTACATCATCGGAATACGCTTCAATGATTAAACCGGTATAACGGATACCGTATTTTTCTGCCCACTCCAGCACTCTTGGCCACCATATGGTAGAATAAAAAGTAGATGTACTGACACCATAGTCACGCTTAATATATTCTCCGTTTCCACCCGGAACCGGAGACGGAAAATCATCGAGATAAAACGCTGACGCATTAATGACCGGATAAATACACATATCTTCAAGTGTACTATAGGCAAGGCTTATAAATCCTCTCTGGCTTTTGCCGTAAACAGACTCGTTGAATATCGTAAAAACTCCCTCACCATATTCACATCTCCACAAAAGCGGAACACTTCCATCTTCCGATGCCAGTAACACCTCACAGTCCTCCCTCAGCACTACATTTAATGAAATATCGAGCGGTTCTTCCCCTTCTGTCACATACGAATACACATCTCCTTCCATACCGCCAATCATCGATTCGTTCATCACTTGAAAACCGGATACCGCTACGTAATCATCCCCACCGCCTGCAACACCAAGCTTTCCTGCCACTGCAAAAAATGCTGTGTTCGGATTCGGTGTCGATAAATTCATCATACTTCCGCCTGCCCTTACCCAGTCACATATCACCAGTAGATTATCCCCCAGCATACTCCAGTCCGAAAAAGCAAGCACAAGTGTCCGGTACTTATCCAACTCGTTCAATACCGTATCTTCCCTCACTTCCTGTACATCATAGGACACCCGCATCTCATCTAACACGAAATAAATAAGTTCTTCAAATACCGAGTCCTCCTCATACCTCTCACATGTCAAAATCAGGCAGTCCGCTTCTTCTCTCACCTCCGGTGTAAATACCAGACACTCCCTGTCTGCCGTCTCTACATCCATATATTTATTTATCACACCATATCGTTCCATTAATACTACAATTCCAAAAATTAATAAGGCAGTCAACGGAATCAGTATTTTCTTTGCGTTACGTTTTTTCATTTTTCCCTCTCATGCTTCCAGAACGCAAACCATTGCTTCCCTTCTGCGGATAAATAAATTTTATTTTCTTCAATTTCTGTTAAAATCTCTTTTATCTTTTCTCCCTGCGCAGTTAATTGATAAAACTGTACAAACAGACGATATATGTACTCGTCCTGCGGCCATCTGCGCAATGCCGCCTGCAAATCTGCTTCTAAGTATTCTGTCTGTCTTTGTCCTATCCGGTTTTCGATACTATCCAGATAATAATTTTTATTTTCCGGTGCAAACTCCAATAACTGTCTTAATACTTCCTCTAATTTTCTACGGTAAATATTTAAAATATTTCCTGTAATCAGCCCGCTTTCAATATAGCGTTTCAGCTCCTTCCGAAGCTTACGCAAAACGATTTTCAAGCCATCTGTGTCATTTATCGCTTTACACAACTCTGTCTCTCTGTCCAATTCCCGGATTCTCTGTTCATAACCACTTTGTATTTCCATCATAGTCGTAGTTGCATAATGGGTCAGTTCCGTATCATCCGTCAAACGTGCTCTCTGTAAAAGCGCAACATGTTCATCCGGATTGCGGTGCAGAATATCCAGCATCAAAGTTCTTCTCGTTCCCGCATCGTTTATTGCAATTGCCTCCTCCAATGGAACTATCATTTCACTATTTTCCGCACCTTCCACTGTAATCGGCCGGAATTTCATATCTTGAATATCAAGCTTTTCCAGTTCAATTTTCCTGCTTCCGTTCTTTTGCTTCTCCTCTATCCACAAATGCACCAATAGAAGTAGCACTCCGCAGATCGGTATAAGCACTACCACCGGAAGAACAGGATCTCGTGTTCCGATTTGTTTTTTATACAGTTTATAACCTACTATAAGACATATCGTTATATGCACTCCAAGAAAAAGAAATATCATACTTCCTCTCATTCTGCCGGTTTTGTGGCATTTTCAAATGTAATTCCATTTCGCTTCAAGCGTTCCCCTATCCCTTCTAAATCCTTTTGTTCCGCCTGATTTAGCAATAGGAAAACATCATTCTTTTCATCCACACCAAGGATGTCACGGCTTCGCACGAGACGACACACACGGTCGCTTAATTCTTTTAATTCCATACCATCACAATGCAAGCGAAGCAAAACATACTCCTGGTACTGCTTTTCCCGCATCTGTTCTTTTACCCTACAGACTTCTCTAAATCTATCCGCTGTAAGAATCTGTGTGTCTTGCACATACTTACCGGACAGACACTCAAATTCCATCGCACGGATTAATGAATCGCTGATTAAATCCGAAATAATGTTGAATTTATTCAAAAACTCCATATTCATCCGATGGTCACCACTGTTCATCAAAAGTATCATTCCCATCAGCTTTTCCCCTTCATGAATCGGTGCCGCATATGCAGGATAACCTTTCAGACAATCTGTGTTGACAAAACTATCCCCCTCATACAACTGCTTTTCCAGAATTGGATAATCTGACATTTTTAAAGACTTATTTAATGTCCGGCTCATTTGTTTCGAGCAGACATTTAAACGCGCAAAGTCATACACAGAATCTATGGTATAAATCGCTACACTATGATTTTCCAGTAGTTCTTCCAATATGTTTACCGCTTCATAGAACACTTTATCCGGGAGAACAGTATCCAGCTTTTTCACAGCAGAATATACCTTTCCAAAACTGTCCTTATAACCAATAATCTGACTATTAAAGCTGTCCTTGCTTTCCAGTACATGATTATACAGTCCGTTCAAAAACGTATACTTTTTCTCCAGCAGTTCATGTTCTTCCCGCGCATACAGCACTTCGTCCTCATGTTTGTCTTTGGTATAACCCGAAATTGCTCCCAACAGGAAATAGCAGGCAAATGGCAGCCAGTTTTCCACGTTATAAAAAATAACCTGCCACTGCATATCAGCCGTTTCTGAAACAACGTAGCCAAGACAGGATAAAACTGCTGCCGCCACACCACTACTTAACCCGTTCATCGTTCCCGCAATTACCACAAAAATAAGCCGGAAATCAATAAAATTAATCAGCACATTATCCCGTATAACGTAATTTAACATCTCCGCAAGTATAAATACTGCTATCAATTCGCATGCAATCCTGACTTTATCCCGTAAGTTGGCAGCACGCCTTCCCCGCTTCCTTTTCCTTTTTTTTGCACAAGTATCCTCGGCATTTTCTCTGACAAGCTGTTCTACATCCACCTCCAAAATATGCTTCGGATACCAGCCATACTCTGCCAGTGCTCTCCCATCCTTCTTCCGGCATGGCACACAGTCTTCATGGTTTTTATATGTAATCTGTGCATTTGAAATGTACTTTTTTAACAACTCGCTGAATTCCCCAAGCGTAATCGGATTTTCACCGGAAAGCCACATTTCCGAATAGGAATCTCTGCATGGCTCATCTATGATTCTTGCCAGAAGTCCGCCCAAATCCTCATCACACAAAAAATCTGTCTCCTGATACCCGCTTCCTCGTAACTTTATCTCTTCTCCCCGGTTTCCGCTGCAAATCCAATCCGTCAATTGGCATGTCTGATTTTCCATATTATAAAGATACGGTATTTTCAATACCAGAAACTTCATACGCCCTTCTTCCGCAAAAGAAAGAAACAGTTCTTCACAAGAACGAAGCAGTACCTGCCTGCTTTTCGCATCAAACTTGTGACTTTCGGATTGACTATTTTCAATCGCAGACAAATCATTCGTTGTTACATAGATGAAATGCCCAACCTTACTCTTTCTTCCTGCATATACAGCACTTTCCACTTTCTCCAGCTCATCGTAAATTTTAATAGCACCGTCTAATGCACCGGAAAAAAAAATGACGAAGTCGAAATCAAAAGCTGCAAACACTTTCAAAATCTCTTCGTCATCTGTACCTTCTTTTATGTAATGAATTACATTCCTGCCCTTTAGGCTGCTTTCCTCCTGCCCATCGTAAATAATACATTTATTGTCTTTCTCTATCTGTGTAAGAAATCCTGTCGAAATCTGCCTGAGATTTCCCATTAATAATATATTCATGCTCCGTATACAATCCCAATCATTGTCAGTCCGTGCGCAGGAGCTGTCGGTCCCGCCGCACTGCGTTCACATTTTTCTAAAATGGTCGGTATTTCTTCCGGGCTGATATTCCCGGCACCAACCTTAACTAAGGTTCCTGCAATTATGCGAACCATATTATACAAAAAACCATTTCCGGTTACCCTTATGGTTATAATGTCATTTTCCTTTGTTACTTTGCATTCATAAATCGTCCGAACCGTACTTTTCACCTGTGCACCTACTGCACAAAAGCTTTTAAAATCATGCTCTCCTACCAGATATTCTGCGGCCTTCTGCATTGCATCCACATCCAGCGCATGATAATAAAAATAGGTATCTAATCTTCTCGTCGGATCACGAAAAGCTTTATTTAAGATACGGTACTCATAAGTTTTTTTCCCGGTCTGATACCGCGGATGCCAGTCTTCTGCCACTTCACAAGAGTCCTGCACGACAATATCTGCCGGAAGCTTCTGGTTTAATGCATAGGAAATCTTATCTGCCGGCATTTTGGTATTCGTATCAAAAATTGCCACATTTCCCAGCGAATGTACACCGGAATCGGTACGGCTTGCACCGGTTACCTCAATATTCTCACCAAGCAATGCGGATAAATGCTGATTCAATACCGATTCTATGGTAACACCGTTGGGCTGTATCTGCCAGCCACAATAATTTGTTCCATCATATGCCACCACAAGTTTTACCCTTTTCATATTGTGTTGCTCCTTCATCTTCTACACTCTTGTGCACAGCAGTCCTATCACAAAATAAAGTATTATCACCGCATACGCAATGTAATCTTTTCGTACATATGTAAGCGGCTTCATCTTCGTTCTGCCTTCACCTCCGTTATAGCATCTTGCTTCCATTGCCATTGCCAAATCATCTGCCCTGCGAAATGCTGATACAAACAACGGTACCAAAAGCGGTATCATATTTTTCACACGCTTTATCATGTTACCATTTTCAAAATCAGCGCCTCTTGCCATCTGCGCCTTCATGATTTTATCCGTTTCCTCAATCAGTATCGGAATAAAACGTAATGCAATGGACATCATCATAGCTATTATATGCACCGGCACCCCTAATTTATTCATAAAATGTAAAGATTTTTCTAATCCATCCGTTAATTGATTCGGTGTCGTAGTTAAAGTCATTACAGATGTTCCAAGAATCAAATAAATCAAACGAATCGTCATTAAAACAGCATTTTGCAAACCTTCCCGTGTAATCTCCAAAACCCAAAATGACGTTAACACCTCACCCGGTGTCAAAAATAAATTAAACAGTGCAGTAATTAACATCAATATCATAATCGGCTTTAACCCTTTTACCATGAACTTAAAAGGCACATTCGAAGCTGCAATCACACCTGCCATAAAAAGGGTTGCAACCACAAATCCCGCCACTCCATTGATGCAGAATAATGAGATGACATATATCATTGTTCCAAATAATTTTACTCTAGGGTCTAATTTGTGTATCACCGAATCTGCCGGATAATACTGCCCTATCGTGATATCTCTTAACATACGGTTGCCTTTCCTTATTATTCTACCGTCCGCCGAGCAACGTTTCTATAATCGCAGCTCTCGCCTCTTCTATTGTGGTCACATCAGTAGCCACGTTTAAACCTCGGTCTCTTAGTTCATGCATCAGGTATGTCACCTGAGGCGCTGCCAGACCAATTGCTTCTAATTCTTTGTAATTCTTAAACACTTCCTTAGGTACATCATCATACATGACTCTGCCCTGATTCATTACAATAATACGCTTCACGTATTTCGCTACATCTTCCATGCTGTGAGACACTAAGATAACAGTCATCCCGCGTTCTCTATGCATTCTCGTAATCAAATCCAATATCTCGTCTCTTCCACCCGGGTCTAATCCGGCAGTCGGCTCATCCAAAATAAGCACTTCCGGTTTCATTGCAAGAACTCCAGCAATTGCTACACGACGTTTCTGTCCGCCCGACAATGCAAATGGCGACTGGTAAAACAAATCCTCCGGAATCCCCACCTGACGCAATGCTTCAAATGCCCTTAACCCAGCTTCCTCTTTCGTTAACCCTTGATTCATCGGTCCGAAGCAGACATCATCGAAAATCGTAGTTTCAAAAAGCTGATGCTCCGGATACTGAAATACTAAACCCACGCGATTCCGCAACTCTCTTAAGTCAAAATCTTTATCATAAATATCCTGACCATGAAAATAAATCGCACCGCTTGTTGCTTTAATCAATCCATTTAAATGCTGAATTAAGGTAGACTTTCCGGAACCGGTATGACCGATAATGCCGATAAATTCACCATCTTCAATTTTTAAGTTGATGTCATCTAAAGCTGCTATTTCATATGCCGTTCCCGGACTGTAAACATAGTTTACTTTATCTACTATAATTGACATACTTTTCCTCTTCTTAAGCCTAGCCGGCTATTTTCATAATGGCATCTGCCAGTTCATCTCTAGTCAATACACCCAATGGCACATTCAATCCCGACTGACGCAACAGGTCTGCCAAAAGCGTTACCTGTGGTACATCCAAATGATGCTCCTTCAATTCCCCTACTCTGGAAAAAATCTCCCGTGGGGTTCCTTTCATCACAACTTCACCCTGTTCCATTACATACACATAGTCTGCATCGACCACTTCTTCCATATAATGTGTAATCAAAATGACTGTGATTCCTTTTTTCTGATTTAATTCCTTCACTGCATGTAAGACTTCCTTACGGCCGTTCGGGTCCAACATAGCGGTCGGCTCATCTAATACAATGCATTTTGGCTCCATTGCCATCACACCTGCAATCGCTACACGTTGTTTTTGACCGCCTGAAAGCTTATTCGGAGAATGCTTCCGGTATTTATACATTCCTACCGAGCGCAGACTATCCGCTACACGCCCCCAGATGTCCTCCGTAGGCACACCAATATTCTCCGGTCCGAATGCCACATCTTCCTCCACTACGCTGGCAATAATCTGGTTATCCGGATTTTGGAAAACCATCCCGGCACTCTGTCTCACTGCAAGAATATTTTCTTCTTTGGATACATCTTTGCCATCTACCCACAACGTTCCTTCTGTAGGAGAAAGTAATGCATTAATATGTTTTGCAAAAGTAGATTTACCTGAACCATTATGTCCCAGCACCGCAATAAATTGTCCTGCTTTCACATCAATATCTACATGATTCAGTGCTGTCTGAATGGACTCCACATTGCCTTCTTCGTCTCTTCGAATATATTCATGCACGAGTTGTCTTGCTTTGATTATGTTCATCCTTAATCCTCCCAAGAGAGACGGTGCAATTCCCCTTCTAGCTTCATGTGGTCAAACCGGTTCTGACGCAGCGCTTCATACAACACAACTGCTACAGAATTGGATAGATTTAATGAACGTATCTCGCCTACCATAGGAATTCGTACACAAGTATCCGGATTCTCTTTTAGAATCTCTTCCGGGATACCCGCACTCTCCTTACCGAACATAATATAACAATCCGGTTCGTAGGATACGTCTGAATACACATGTTTTGCTTTCGTCGTCGCCATATAAATCTTCGCGTCCGGATTCTTCTCGCAGAAGTCTTCCCAGTTCACATAAGTAGTAACGTCTAAATCTTTCCAATAATCCATACCGGCGCGTTTTAATGATTTCTCATCCAAGCGGAACCCAAGTGGCTCTATCAGATGCAATCTGGTATCTGTCGCCACACAAGTTCTTCCGATATTCCCTGTATTTGCCGGTATTTCCGGCTCATATAATACGATATTTAACTTCGCCATAATTCTTCCCGCCACATTGACAGTGCAATCCCTGTCAATCCTTCTGTTTCTATATTCTTTTGCTGCAGCATGTTTTTCAGTTCAAAACAACGAGTGCTTTGAGCTATACTAAACAGTTTCATTCTTTGCACGAAGCTCTGTAATAAATGCTTCGATACGATCCATCGCTCTTCTCAATACATCCAATGAGTACGCATAAGAAATACGGATGAAACCTTCCCCACATGCCCCAAATGCTGTACCCGGTACAACTGCTACTTTCTGTGCATTCAGTAACGCTGTAGCAAACTCATCCGAAGTCATGCCAAATTCTTTAATACACGGAAATACATAGAATGCTCCGAATGGCTCAAAGCAATCTAATCCCATTTCCTTAAACCGGTGCAGCAAATAGCGTCGTCTGCCATTATATTCTTCGCGCATTTTTGCCACATCTTCATCACCATTCCTCAGGGCTTCCACAGCTGCATACTGACTGGTTGTCGGAGCACACATAATTGCAAACTGATGAATTTTGGTCATCTGTTTGATAATCACTTCCGGTCCGCAAGCATAACCCAGTCGCCATCCTGTCATCGCATAAGACTTTGAAAATCCGTTGATTAAAATGGTTCTCTCTTTCATTCCCGGCAAAGATGCAATAGACACATGCTTCGCATCTTCCGTATAAGTTAACTCGGAATAAATCTCATCACTGATAACATATAAATCATATTTTTGTACAATCTCTGCAACTGCTTCAAGGTCAGCCTTTTCCATGATAGCTCCTGTCGGATTATTTGGGAATGGCAATACTAAAATCTTCGTCTTTGGTGTGATTGCCGCCTCTAATTCTTCTGCTGTCAGGCGGAACTGATTCTCTGCTTTCAGTTCAATAGTCACCGGTGTACCATTTGCCAAAATACAACACGGCTCATAAGACACATAGCTCGGCTGTGGAATCAATACCTCATCACCCGGATCTAACATAGCACGCATCGCAATGTCAATTGCCTCACTGCCACCTACTGTCACTAAAATCTCATTATTGTAGTTATAGGAAATACCGCATCTTCTGGTAAGATAGCGGTCGATTTCAATCTTTAACTCTTTCAAGCCCGCATTCGAGGTATAAAAGGTTTTGCCTTTTTCCAAAGAATAAATACCCTCATCGCGAATATGCCACGGCGTATCGAAATCCGGTTCACCAACACCTAGTGTAATAGCATCCTTCATCTCACTTACAATGTCAAAAAACTTACGAATCCCGGATGGCTGAATGCTTACGATTGTTTTTGATAATGGGTCTCTCATGGTATCATCTGAATCCTTTCATCCTTTGGTTTCTCTGCAAGTATCGTTCCGTGGTCTTTGTATTTCTTCAAGATAAAATTCGTCTTAGTGCTAAGAACGGTATCCAGAGTGGATAATTTTTCTGAAACAAACTGTGCTACATCTTTCAATGTTTTTCCTTCGATAGTTACCATGAAGTCAAAACCTCCGGAAATCAAATATACAGAATCTACTTCCGGATAGTTATAAATGCGCTCTGCAACCTTATCAAATCCAAGCCCTCTCTGAGGCGTTACACGCACTTCAATCATTGCCATTACTTTATCTACGCCCACTTTATCCCAATCAATTAAAGTGTGATAACCGCAGATAACATGTTCCTCTTCCATGGCCTGTAATTCATTAATGACTGCCATCTCATCTACGCCAAGAATAATTGCCAATTCTTTTAAATCTACTCTGCTGTTTTTCTCTATAAATGTTAAAATCTTTTCACGCATATATATATGTCCTTTCTTAACACGCAAACTTTTACATTGCTCTGAGCGTTTAGAATTTTTTCAATCTAGTACCTGATATAACTCATCTGTCTTCGGCCGCTCTAAAAAACTATGCTCCTCTTCGTCTTTGCGAATCATTCGGTCTTTGCCTTCAGTCGCCTTGCCGATTACAACTGCGTTAATACCGGCTTTCTCCAATTCTCTTACCAATTTATTACCATCTTCTGTAGCCATAAGCATGCTGCCACTGGAAATCAACCGGTATGGATTGATGCCATAGAACTCACAAATTTCAATTGTCTCCTGACGAATCGGAATTTTCTTCACATCAATATCAAGACCGATGCCGGATGCTTCTGCCATCTCCCAAAGTGCACCAAAAATGCCACCTTCTGTAATGTCATGCATTGCACTGACACCGGAGTTCACCGCGACTGCAGCCTCTGAAAGCACAGAAAGATATACATCTAATTCCTTCGCTTTATCCACAAAAGACGCTGAAAAACGTGTCTTTAATTCTTCTTCTTTTTCTTTGGCAATGATAGATGTACCTTCGATACCAATCCATTTGGTCACGACAATGTCCATGCCCGGTCTGGCTCCCGATGTCAACACCAGCTTCCCTTCTTTAACTTTACCAACTCCACATACAGTTACAACCGGTTGATTCACTACCGGTGTCACTTCTGTGTGACCGCCCATAATCTGAACTTTCGTTGCTGCACAAGCTTCTTCCATCTGTTCCATGATTTTTTTCAAATGGGACTCCTTCGCCTCCGGCGGCAACAAAATTGTAAGTAATACACCTACCGGTTCTGCGCCTGAGCTTGCCAGGTCATTCACAGTAATCTGAATTGCCAGTCTGCCAATGTCCTTTGCAGTTCCCGTAATTGGGTCCGTAGATAACACAAAGACTTCATCTTCTGCTAATTTTACTGCTGCGCAGTCTTCTCCTATGCCCGCTCCCATAAGCACTTCCGGTCTCTTTGTATGAAGTTGTTTAAACACGGAACGTTCTAACACGTTCTCTGGTACTTTTCCGATTTTCATATATCCTCACATTTATAGCAATAGGCTGTCTCTTAAAACAGAGGCAGCCTTTCATATATTTTTCTTTTGTTACTGTAACACTGCAGCAGCCGCTTCCGGGAACTGCCAATATAACGCATCGTATATCTGCGCTGCATCTCCGGTAGCAATGGCATTATATACTGCCATACGGAGACTTTCATTGTCTGTTGCAATTCCGACAGCCAACTTTTTCGGAGAAGATTTGTATGTGCTGGTGTTAAACTTCTCTCTGCTTACTTCTACTCCGTTTTCCTTTACAATCTTCCAAAGTTGTGTCTTATATCCGATGTGCTTTGACTGCGTCCGTGTCACGGTTCCCATTGGAAGCTCAACAGCCGAATACTGTGTACCCGGATCTTCTGTCGAAAGCACTACCGTTTCAAACTCAATCGTTCGATTCGACGGTCTGGTTTCCACACCATAGATGTTAAAATACAAGTCTTTTCCTTTTGTGTACCCTTCTAAATAAATCGGATACTCTGTATTGTTCTTAAATTTTAAATCCAGATAATCACCGGCAATAGCTGCGTCCATGGACAATGGTACATATCCAACCGTCATAGAATGATTCTTACGTTCTGTAACTTCAAGTTCTGCCAAAATAACTGCATTGTACAATGTCGTAGAAACCTGACAAACGCCTCCGCCATAAGATTGGACAGTCTGTCCTCCTTCATAAGAACCGGCCATTTTATAACCATTCGCAGCATTGCGATATAAAATAGTCTCGTTTACAGAAAATTCTTCGCCCGGATATAACACAGTTCCGTTAATACGCTCTGTTGCCACATTTATATTCGTAATACGCGCTTCTACAGATGTTTTAAAATTTGTGCTATAGCCTCCAAGTAAATCTTTTACCTGCGTAAGCTCCTCTTCACTTCCCTTTGGCTCCGTAATCTCTACACTTAACGCAAGAGTGGTATCCTCACGATTCCACTCATTTCTTACATATTCATCAATCAACGCTACAGAGGATTCGATATTCACCGCAATACCGGTTGCTCCCGGAACATAAGTAAACTTTCCATTTTCGCGGATTAGCCCGTGATTAACTGCTTTTGTATCAATTTTCTTCAGATTATCGTTCAACAGCGTCGCCACCATTTCTGTATCGATACTGACATCTAATTCCAACACCAAATCGCCTTGTTCTAAATCCGTCAATTCTTTATAACGTGTTAACAGACTTCCCGTTTTACCAACAGACATTGCCTGCTGCACAATGCCCGCATTCATAATGTTCAAGCCCATCTCTGTTGTATCAAAGCAAATCTTTTTTTCGCCGGCAGTCAATGTGAACTCTTTTCCATTCAACTCTGCAATATAGTCTGCCAAAGCATCTTCTGCTTCTTGCACCGTCATGCCACCGATATATACGCTTTCGATATAAATTCCTTCCAAAATCCGGCCTTCGTTTGACTTGGCATTTACCCGCAGGTTCATTCCCGATAGCATACAAAACATCACCGCCAAAACTGTTACCGGAAAAACTACTTTCCATTTCTTCATTTCATTCCTCATTTCTGATAATGAATATACTTCATTGTTCTCCCAATATTCCTTATGTAAACTTTATCGTTAGTATACCGCTACTTTTTATTACTTTGCAAGATGCAGAACCACGAATATATTTGACTCTCACTGTTATTTTTAGTATATTTTTACATGAGAGCAGCTGCAAGAGTAGATACTACCATCAATACAACAAGTAAAATCACTATCGCAGATACAAATTTCTTATTTTTATGACTTCCAAATTGAAACATTATTTTATCCTCGCTTTCAGGTGAAATATAGAAAGGATGCACTATGGCACTTCCATTCCTTGGTTTATTTATTATGTTACTCGCTACCGTAGCTTTCTTCCGCAAACGTAGCGACAGACGGCAGCAAGAGGCGAAAGAAGCGTTTTGGGAACGCGAGCAAAAAGCTAATTTAGTCCGCCGCAAAGATATCAGCGGACTTTCTTATATTAGCATACCTTTTGAAGATTTTTCAATAGGTGCATTTTCAGATGAAAAAATAATAGACACAGAACGCGTGCTGGAAACATTTCGCGACAAAAAAATCCTTAATCTGACCGGTCAGACGAATACGGACTTAAAAATGCAATATGGTCCGGCAAACCTTCCCACATTAATGGAATGTGACCAAAACTTCACGGAGATGCTTCGCTGCCTTACAGATTACAGCAACCGTTTAATAGAGTTAAATCATATGGACGCAGCCATTCCGGTTTTAGAATTCTGCATTAATGCAGGTTCCGATATTTCTTCACACTATATCACATTGGCTAAATACTATAAATCCGGTAATCAATCAGAAAAGTTAGCAGATTTACGTGAAAAAGCATCCGTTTTGAACTCTCTTATGAAGTCATCTATTCTGCAAAAAATAGACGATATTACATCCGAATAATGCTTCCCGGAGATTGTATGATTACATACAGTCTCTTTTTATTTTGGGGTCATTTTTCCGTATTGTGCAATCAGCCGGTCTGTCAGTCTGGAGGCTTCGCTCTTTGTCATTGTCGGCGAAAATGCTTCTAATGTAACCCCATGATACTGTGCCAGTTGTCTTAAATACTGCTTCTGCCGTTCCGTTGCCGGAGATTGCTTTTTGGCTTTGTAACAAAGCGGTTTTGGCACAAAAGCCGTTTCGTGTTCCTCTGCGTATAACGTCTGCATTTTCTCAAATATCTGCATCGTTTCTCTTGCATCATCTAACGCACGATGTGCGTTTTCTCTCGGCACTTCAAAGTAAGCGCACAGACTTTCTAAATTCTTCTTCTGTTCCGCAGGTAAAAACTGCCGTGCAAGCTTTAGCGTATCTACCGCCTGCTTTTCCAGCGTTATTTTGTGATTTACCGCCCACTGTTTCAGAAAAGAAAAATCAAAAATCACATTCTGTCCTACCAGAATGTCCTCTTCCAAAAACCCAAGAAATGCTTTGATTGTCTCATCATATGGCATCCCGTTTTCCAGCATCTTTTGTGTAATTCCGGTCAGCTCCGTCACTTTTTCACTTAAAACAACTCCCGGATTCACAAGGGCAGAAAACGTTTCTGTCTCTTCTCCATTCCTGACACGGACTGCTGCCACCTCCAGTATCCGGTCCGTTTTGGCATTCAGCCCTGTCATTTCCAAATCAATGACTGTATAATCTTTTAACATCCCACTCTCACTTCTTCTATTACTGTTTACTTGTTCCTCGCAAACAGTAATCATTCGCAGGCTTATTTTAAGTTTTGCTTTGCAAAAGAAGCCTGCTCACTCCTGTCTCATATTCTTACGCGAAGACTTATCTTCTGATTTACAGATATCCTGCAAGAAGCATTGCTCACATTTTGGACTTCGTGCAAAACAGATTGTCCTGCCGAAAGAAATAATCTGAATATTATATAAAATCCAATGATCCTTTGGCAATACTTTCATCAGTTCATATTCTATCTTCTCAGGATCCGTCTCTTTTGTAAGCCCCAGTCGTTTGGAAATACGTTTTACATGCGTATCTACGACAATGCTCGGTTCGTTATAAATATTTCCGCGAATCACATTTGCCGTCTTTCTTCCCACACCTGCCAAAGACGTCAAATCCTCTAATGATGATGGCACTTCTCCGCCAAACTCATAAACAAGACGCTTTGCGCAGGCAATGATATTTTTCGCCTTGTTGTGATAAAATCCGGTCGGTTTAATATCCTGCTCCAGTTCTGCCAAATCGGCATTTGCAAATTTCTCCAGAGAATCATATTTCTGAAACAAATCCTTTGTCACAATATTTACTCTGGCATCGGTACACTGCGCACTTAAAATCACTGCTATCAATAACTGCCACGCATTTTCATGATTCAGATAACAGATATATTCCGTTCCGTACTCTTTATCCAGCCGGTCTAGGATTTCCCTCGTTCTCTTTTTTACCATTTCTTTCCCCTTTTAAGACTGTCTGCCGCTAAAGCCTTCCCTGTCAGGTCTTCCGGTCTCAGCCGTATCTTTCATCCATGTAATTTTTGCCTGATGATCCAACGGATCTCTGACTGCATAATCAAACATTACATAAACCGGTTCTTCCTGCCGTTTTGGCAATACCTCAAGTGTCCGCACCTGCTTATCCGGAAAATGATAATGAAACGGCTCTATATGTGATAGTGAACCACTTTTGCAGTACTGCTTTGTCACCTGCTTGAATTCTGTAACAGCCGGTGCCCAGAATGGTCTGCTCTTACAATTTTCACGGTAATATAAATCAAATGTCAGACTCTCCTCCAGCATCCTGCAGACTGCCTCTTTATCACATATTTCACAGCAGAATACCGTTATCTCGCCCTTTTCTTTGCGTGTAAAACAGTCTTTTACAAATTCCAGCAGAATTTCACACCGTCTGATACGGGAATGGCTCATTGCAAAATATCCCTTCTGCTCATAAAATGCCCCAAACTCCCGAAACATATAAAACGGACTTTCAAATAAAAGCTCCAGCAGCTTCATTGTCACTTCAAACTGTCCACTGTTATAATATATTTCAAGCATTTCCTCAGCCTGTTTGATCTGTAAAACCTCTTCAAAGCTTAACCACTTTGTCTTCATCACCTCATATGGTGCTGTCGAATGATATACCATTTCGTATTCTTCGGAATGCTCATACATATAAGACCCCTTCAGCACCTTTAAAAAACCAAGTTGTAACTGATTCGGTTTTAACGCATATATCTCATCAAAGGACTTTGCAAATGTCGCATAATCTTCGTATGGCAGACCCGCAATCAAATCCAGATGTTCATGAATATTTCCCGCCTTTTGTATGTGCTTTACGATTTCCTTTAAACGATTTAAGTCCATGGTTCGTCTGATTTCTGTAATCGTGGCATCATTTGTAGACTGCACACCGATTTCCAACTGGATTAACCCCGGACGCATAGAAGCAATCAACTCCAGTTCCGCTTCATTCAGCAAATCTGCCGATACCTCAAAGTGAAAATTTGTAATACCATTATCATGTTCTTTGATAAACTGCCAGATTGCCATGGCATGTTTGTGATTACAGTTAAAGGTACGATCCACAAACTTCACCTGCGGCACTTCTTTTTCTATAAAAAAGGCAAGCTCCTGTTTCACTAATTCCAAATCACGAAACCTAAGTTTCTTATCCACCGAAGAAAGACAATAACTGCAGCTAAACGGACATCCCCTGCTCATACATATAAGACCCCTTCAGCACCTTTAAAAAACCAAGTTGTAACTGAT
>CAYMTX010000020.1:0-24365 GCA_964393475.1 uncultured Roseburia sp.
CCGGAACACCTCCGGCTTCTGCAACACCAAGTTTGACAGCATTTACAATTTTATCAAGATTCATATGCCCCGGTACAATTTCGTTATAAGAACTAACGATACCAACCATCGGCTTTCTCATCTCTTCTTCGGTAAATCCTAATGCATTAAATAAACTTCTATGAGGTGCTTGAGCCATCCCCACTCTGCAATTATCGCTTTTCATAGTAACCCTCCATTCCGTTTTTCCAATCAAAACTCTTATGTTAGCATATCAGTTTCTTTTGACAAAATCTACCCTTCTAAATAGTTTCAAATCAGATTGCCCATTTTCACGGTTTTAATTATCATAATGTATCTTCTAAAACATTTCAATATTCCTCGCCATTTTACTTTTTCATGTTTTCTATAATTCGAAGTTATAATCTCCACCGAAGTCCGCTCTTCGCGAAGCATTTTTGATTCATGGAAAAACATACGCCTATATGCTTTAAATAAACACGGTCTTTCCTATTGCATAAGAAATTTCCCATAAAGTAAAAAACCACATCAGTAAACTGATGTGGTTTCCTCATTCATCTCAATTATGATGCCTGTTCCGGCTTCTCAATTGCTGCGATTGCAGCTTTCTGCATTGGGATACGGCAGTTCTTATTGCTACCGAACTCAACGATAACAGTATCATCTGTAATATCGATTATAGTTCCGTAGAAACCGCTTGATGTCAAAACAGTATCACCTGTCGCAAGTTCTGAAAGCATAGCATCTTTTCTCTTCTGTTCTTTCTGCTGTGGTCTGATCATTAAAAAATATAATATACCAAACATGAGCACAAGTGAAATAATAGATGCGAGTCCGCTTCCCGCTGCTGCTTCTGTTGCTAAAATTGATAACATAATCTTTCCTCCTGAAAACTTCTGTATTTAATTACAGTTCACTACCTGCATTGTTTCGGTAACTGTATTTACACACTTATAATATTGTACCTAAAAAACAGCCATTCGGCAAGTACTATTTTCCACATCCCATATTATAAAGCTTTTCTTCTTTGTAAGATTTGAAATTACCTGCGTCTAACGCATCTCTGATTTCTTCCATCATTGTATTGTAGAAATACAGATTATGAAGTACACAAAGTCTCATACCAAGCATTTCTTTCGCCTTTAACAGGTGACGGATATAAGCTCTTGAATATCTGCGGCATGCCGGACAACCACATCCCTCTTCAATCGGACGCATATCTTTTTCATACTTCTGATTGAACAGATTCAATTTTCCCTGATTGGTGTATACATGTCCGTGGCGGCCATTTCTGGATGGATATACACAGTCAAAAAAGTCAATTCCGCGTTCCACACCTTCTAAAATATTCGCCGGTGTACCGACTCCCATCAGATAAGTCGGTTTATTCTTTGGCAGATATGGCACAACCTCATTCAAAATATGATACATTTCTTCATGTGATTCACCTACCGCCAGACCGCCTACCGCATAACCGTCCAAATCCATTTCCGAAATGCGCTTTGCATGGTCAATACGGATATCCGGTAAAATTGCACCCTGATTGATACCAAATAACATCTGATTTTTATTTACGGTATCTTCTAATGAATTCAAACGTGCCATTTCCTTTTTGCAGCGTTCCAGCCAGCGTGTGGTTCTTGCCACAGAATTTTCTACATAAGAACGCTCTGCAAGTGCCGGTGGACATTCATCAAATGCCATCGCAATTGTCGAACCAAGATTCGACTGAATCTGCATACTCTCTTCCGGTCCCATAAAAATCTTGGCTCCGTCAATGTGAGAATGAAAATACACACCTTCTTCCTTGATTCTGCGAAGTCCTGATAAGGAAAACACCTGAAATCCGCCGGAATCCGTCAAAATCGGCTTGTTCCATGACATAAATTTATGAAGTCCGCCTACTTCTTTTATTAATTTATCACCGGTACGTACATGTAAATGATAGGTGTTTGATAACTCTACCTGACATTTAATCTCTTCCAAATCTTCTGTCGACACCGCCCCCTTAATGGCTGCCACTGTACCTACATTCATAAAAACCGGCGTCTGAATATCTCCGTGAACCGTATGGAACACTGCACGTTTTGCTCTTCCTTCTTCTTTTAATAATTCGTACATAATTCTCCCTCTTGTATTATTTTCGTAATCATTCAGGCCCTTCATAATTACGATTCTTATTTTTCTATTCTAACCTTTATTGTCCGCACAGACAATCGAACACTTCAAAGTACTGCTCAAATGTCTTCCGGCAACACTCCGGATTATCAATCACGATTCCTTCTGTCCTAAGACCAATCAGTGAAAATGCCATTGCCATACGGTGATCTTCGTAAGTCTGCACAACCCCTGCCTGTGGTTGTCCCGGATAAATCGTAATTGCGTTCTCTTCTTCCTCGCACCGCACACCAAGTCTTGTCAGCTCCGTAACAATTGCATGAATTCTGTCCGATTCCTGCATGCGGATATGACCAATTCCCTCAATACGCACCTTCTCTTTACAAAAAGGTGCTATCGATGCTAATGTCATTGTCTGATCCGAAAAATCATTCATATTGATATGAATGCCTTTTAATGCGCCTTCCGAAGGTCCTGTAACCACAATGCCATCCTGCTCCTCTGTTACACTGCACCCCATCTGCTCCAATACGGACAGAAACTTCAAATCTCCCTGCGTATTATCGGTATGTACATGATATACCTTCGCGCGTCCTCCTGTCACTGCTGCTGCCGCATAAAAATAACATGCCGCCGACATATCCGGCTCAACGATATAATGCCTTTTATCATACACCGCATTGGGTGCTACCATATAATCCGTACCGTCAAACACCGTTTCCACTCCGAAGGATTGCATCATCTGCCTTGTAATCCTGATATAAGACCCATCCTTCTTGTCGCTTGTAATATGAATCCGTAACCCCTGCGGAAACATTGGTGCAATTAAAAGTATTGCACTTAAAAACTGGGTACTTTTACTAATATCAAGTTCTACACTCGCCGCTTCGCCGACATTCTTACATACACGATTGGTTTTTGCCTTGCAGCCCGTCACACGCACCGGAAGGTGATATTTTTCTTCCTGATAGACAAACTCTGCCCCAAGCTGCTCTAACAATTCAAAAAGTGGCTGCATCGGACGTTTTTTCATCTGCTCCGATGCCTGAATTACATAGGTGCCATCCGAGCATCCCAGCATTGCGGTAAGAAAACGCGCCGCTGTTCCGGCGCTCCCCACATAAATCTCTGCTTCCTGCTTTGGTATCTTACCGCCGCAGCCAACAAGCATCACCTGCTGTTCTTCCTCATTCAGCTTGAGTTTAAAACCAAGCGAACGAAGAGACTCCAGAAAAACCCTCGAATCCTCCGACAACAGTATCCCGTCAATTGTAATACTTCCCTTTTGCAATGCTCCAAGCAAAAGAGCACGATTTGTCATACTCTTTGACCCCGGCACTGCTACTGTCCAGTCAACCGGATGTATTAACTTCTTCACATGGTATTGTTTATTCACACTAGTCCCCATTTCTGAGCAATTGTTGTGTAACGATTCAGCCTTTCCCCTCAAGACATTCGCAAAGCCGCACGTTTCACGTGCTTAACCGCTATTTCATATCTAATTTTGCTCATTAGAGGAAAGGTGGCGCAAATAGTTACATTATCGTTATCACTTTATCACATTTTTGTTGTCATGCAAAGTGAAATCTTTTATAATATTCTTTATTATAGTGAATCGTTACAACGATTCATCCACGAATTGACCGGAAAGCGAGGTACCATTATGGCTGGCTCTACATTTGGAACAATTTTTAAAATCACAACTTGGGGGGAATCTCACGGAGAGGCCTTAGGTGTTGTCATAGACGGCTGCCCTGCCGGCTTATATCTGTGCGAAGAGGATATTCAAAAGTTCTTAGACCGCAGAAAACCCGGACAATCCCATTTTAGTACCCCTCGCAAAGAAAATGATACGGTACATATTCTTTCCGGCATATTCGAAGGAAAAACTACCGGTACCCCTATTTCTTTAGTTGTATATAACGAAAACCAGCGTTCCAAAGATTATAGCGACATTGCCGCCTACTATCGTCCGGGGCATGCCGACTATACCTTTGACTGCAAATACGGTTTCCGCGATTACCGTGGTGGCGGACGTTCTTCCGGACGTGAAACTATCGGACGTGTGGCTGCCGGTGCAATTGCCGTGAAGATTTTAAATCAGCTTGGCATTACATTTACCACTTATACCAAATCCATTGGTCCAATCGTCTGCGACGAAAAACGCTTTGACCCATTGCAGATTAACCGGAATTCACTTTGTATGCCGGACGAAGAAGCAGCCGCAAATGCTTCCGCATATTTAGAAGCATGTATGGCAGACTGCGATTCAGCAGGCAGTGTTGTTGAATGTGTCATTTCCGGACTTCCTGTCGGTATCGGTGACCCTGTTTTTGAAAAACTGGATGCAAATCTTGCCAAAGCTATTTTCTCTATCGGTGCTGTAAAAGGTTTTGAAATCGGAGATGGACTGGAAGCTGCCAAAGCAACCGGAAAGACAAATAATGATGCGTTCTGTATTGGCGGACATGGTAAAATCGAAAAAGTAACGAATCATGCCGGTGGAATTTTAGGCGGCATCAGTGACGGAAGCGATATTCTCTTACGTGCTTCGTTTAAACCTACTCCTTCCATTTCCGCTCTGCAAAAGACTGTAAACAAATCCGGAGAAGAAATCGATATCAGCATCCACGGCAGACATGACCCTGTTATCGCGCCACGCGCAGTCGTTGTAGTTGAAGCCATGGCTGCACTTACTATCGCAGATGCACTTTTGGTAAATATGAGTGCGAAAATGGACTCGGTAAAGGAATTTTATTTTTAGAAACTATTTCATTGAAAACAAAAAATGCTAAGCCATAGGTTTTAATCTGTGGCTTAGCACCATATTTTTAAGTTCAACTTCCAGCGTCAAGTATCATGACATATAAAGGCATACATCTTTTCGCTCTCCTTTTTAGTAAAACATCTCTTCTGTCACAAAGAATGTAACAGAACATGGCGGAAGCTCTACCACTCCACTTTTAATCACTTTTCCAGTGATTTCCGGCATCGTTTTCTCATCTTTCATTTGTAATACTTCACCGTTTAATTGAATATCCATCCCTCTGATTTCATCACTTGTAAGCATATACTGCAAGCAGTCAGGTACATTTGCTAATGTACTTTCCTTCCGACTGTTATTAATCACAATATAACATATTCCATTTTTTCCATCTTTACGGCTATGTGCAAATACATGTGCACCTTCCATCCGTTCCATTTTGGTATCATAAACTGTTTCGCCTGCTAACTTTGAATACAGCAGTGCAGCCCAATACTGTGGTCTCGGATGATATGTTTCTGCTTCCAACAGACCATATGCGCTACTAGCCAGCGTATTATGAAAAATAATTCCATCTGTTCTCTGTACAAACAACGCAAGTTCCTCTACATAACGCAATGCTTCCACAAAAGTCGGTGCCCACGTATTTCCACCACATGCCGCATCTGCACTTTCTGTTACCCACATAGCAGTTCCCGGCATATATTTATCACGAATAATTTCATGATACGCCAAATCCTGCATTGTTATTGCGAGATACTCATCTGATGTTGCTTCCTCAAAATCATAATGCTGACCAAACATCTGTCCGCGTTCACTAATTCCATTGTAGCTATGGTAGCTGAAAATTTTCGGCATAATTGATATTTTTTCCATAATATCATTTGTTTTCAATAGTAACGCTCCAAACCCTCCGGCCACACTTCCTCTGTCTCCGTCTGCTGAACAAGGACCTACTAATGTTGTCTCCGGATGATTCTCCTGTAACCACTTTGCAAATATATCATGATCTCTTCCAAAATCTTCTATACTATATCCTTCCGGCAACATCATCCCTGCCAACATATTTGGTTCATTCATAAATTCTGCATAGTCTATTTTCATTCCCTGTGCCTTCGTATAATCCCATAATAAACTTGCCTGTTCAGGCATCCATGGTCCATTTCCGTTTTCATGCACACCAACACAATTCGCTACGCTCAGTAAAATCTGTGCATCCACTGCCTTCGCAAAATCTAATGCTCCCTGCCACTGTTCTTTGGTAAGTACAAATTCAAACCCTTCAGGTACTACTCCGTTTGTATGATTATCCAAATCGTAATAGGTACGATTTGCCCAACTTCCGCTAATTCTGATAATAACCGGTCCAAAGGCTTTTGCTAATGTACGCAATTTCTCATTATACAAATTTATTTCAGGCTGTATCGTCTGCATATCTTTCATAATCTTCAGCATTTCCTGCATATCGTCCGCAATTGGAAATTCCTCTGTTCCCGCTACTTGCTCCAATGTATATGGTTTCCAAAATGTTCCGCCTGTCAACTCTGTCATTTCAATATTATAGCTTTGTACACGGGAGTCCATTTTTCGAATTTCTGTTAAATTAGAACCTTCTAATGTTATTTGCAATGCCATAATTTAAAACCTCCCAATCCTATAAACGCATTTTTTCTAATTTTATTCTATTTTCTTCCACTTTCTTTTTTGTCAATGGGAAAATAAGCATAAATACAAATGATAATATAAAACATATCGTCGGCAGTCCCACTGAAATATTATAAATTCCATTTTTAACCGCTTCTGTCTGTACAATAGCCGCCTCATCATAATGAATAAGTGCTAAACCCCAGCCACCAATTCCGGTACAAACTGCTCCTGCCATTTTTCTCACAAAACTTGCCATCGCATATACTGTACCCTCTACACGGTCACCACTCTCTAAAAAATGATTATCAATACAATCATTTACCAATGCATAACTAACCATTGTTACCAAACCTAATCCAAAGAAGGAAATAAATACAATTACAAAGTAAATTGCCACACTTTTAATATGTGCAAACCACATAATCCCATAAGCCACTGAAGAAATGGCTAATCCAACTGCACTTAATTCTTTTTTTCCATATTTTTTACTTAAAGCTGATGCAAATGGTGCTGACAATACCATCCCTGCAAATAAAACCAGACTGGCAAGTCCTGAAAGACTTGTATTGCCAAAATAATCCAAGAAAATAAACTGATTGAACGTCATAAATACCTGTGTTGCAGCATAAACAAAAATATTAAATCCAAAATATTTTAACAGTGTTTTATCTTTAAAACACTCTAAGATAACCTTTGTTCCTGCTTTGTTCTTTTCTTTTTTCTCTTCCTTATTTTGAATTTGAATACGTTCCACACTGCCTTTGTAACATATGAATAACGCCACTACCGCAATAATACCTAAAAGAATTGATGTAGAGAAAAACTTTGGTCCACTTGCCACGCTATTCCCTTCTGCATCCTTTACATATACAAGCATCGGTATCATAACGCCAAGTATTACACCTGCGAGTTGTGCTCCCATATTTCTCCATGTAGATAAGCTTGCTCTCTCCGCAGAGTCATCTGTAATCACATTTGACATAGCACCATATGGAATATTAACTGCTGTATAGCAAATAGAACCAAATAAAATATATGTAACAACAAGCCACACAATTTTAACAGTCATGTTTGCATCTGCCAGCCAGTAATTATACATCAGACAATTACTGATTAATAATGGTATCGACATATATGCAATCCAGGGTCTGAATCGTTCCCCTTTTTTATTTGCATGCGTATCCACAATTCGCCCCATTCCCATGTCGGTAAAAGCGTCTACAAACCTTGCCAACATAAATATCGTTCCTACAATTGCACCTGAAACCCCCATTACCTTTGTGTAAAAAATGAGTAAATAACTGCTGGATAAGCTCAATACTGCATTGCAGCCTAAATCTCCCATCATATAAGCAAATTTATCCTTGACTCCGAAAGGTCGAATTTCTTTTGTTTCTTTCATCAGAAGCCTCCTCCTTAAATTATCTGTTATTTAATAAATCTTGTATACAAAACTTTCAAGTTTATTTTACACACAAGGAACGAGTTATCCAATTAACAAACACTCTCAAATTGTTAATTACTGAAAAGAAAAAACATCTTTTATTTTGGTTATTTTTACTATAGAATGAAAATAAGCTATGAATATTCAGCAAAGGAAAAAATATGAATTACCCCAAAAAAGACATTGCCAAAAAAATTGACACAAAAGATACACGTGATTGTTTTCTTGTTGCTCTTTTTCTACTTATGAAAAAAAAGCCTTATAAAGAAATTACCATCACAGAATTATGTCAGAAAGCCAATTTTTCCAGAAAAACATTTTATGACAATTTTACTAAAAAGGACGATTTGCTCAGACATCTGGCAGAAGATATCGCATTAGGTTTTCGCTACACCGATGACCGTTCCGGATTTCTGCATATCTTTGAATACCTTTATGAATTACGTGAATGGATTTCTTTACTAATTGAAAATAATTTGTTGGATTCCGTTGTTGCAGATGTTACCAGATTAATGCTCCCTCTTATTCGAGATCATAACTGGCATGCTATATTAGGAGACTATGATGATATGCTTCCATACTATTTTGAATTTGTAAATGCAGGATTATTACGTCTTATCTATCTGTGGTATCATGAAGATTTCCAAAAAGAACCTGCGAAAATGGCAGGTCTTGTATCACAAATCCTTGACACAAAAATCTCCAATGTCAATTGAAAAATTAACGTATAATGTGTCATACAAAATATTGCATTAAAAATAAAAAAGCATCCGCCGGATGCTTTTTTATTTCTGCTTTTCTCTCTGTTTATTTCTCTTTGTATTCAATAACTGCATCTTTACAAATTTCACTTAACGCAATATACCATTTTATTCGACGCATGTCCTTCCAAACACTTTTATCTGTGACAGTGCCGGAAATGGCGAAGGATCATCCGCTTTTATCATATCATGCATCTCAATCCAAGTAATCTTCTTCTCTTCAAATGATAATTCATGCGGACGGTCACTCTTTTCCATAGCAAGCTTCATACTGCTTCCATCCGAGCAGGTAAATGACACCTCTTTCCACCAGTTATCATGAGGGAAATCTGCTCTCGTATACAGAATGATACGGTCAACGCACACCTCTCTGCCAAACTCAATTCTGATTTTGGCATCATCCTGCCGGTTAATGCCCCATGATTCATAAGGCCATTCTCCATGGGAAGCATTCGCCGTCACACCATCAATGGCATTCTGTGCCGCAAATACAGATTCGCCTCTTGTCTCTACATTTGCCACAGCATGCGGATATAAATGCCCTATATCATGCTGGTCACATACATTAAATGCCAGATTGTGGTAAGCAGATATTTCAAAATCCATTGCTGTACTTACTGTCAGCAGATGTCTCTCACCGGAAAATGCCTTCGGAGAAAGATTCAGACGTTTTTCACCGAAAGGAATCTGATACTGCACTGTTCCGGTCACATACACCAGCGACTTACCCAGCGCATCATCCCACTGAAGCCAGAGATAAGTACCTTCTGTCACACCCTCTAAAAAGATACTGTCCCCATACTGATATGCCTTATCATAATACAAATTAATTTCTTCTCCATGTGCTTCTTTCAAAACCTCGCCGGAAGCATTTACAATTTTCATCGTTAACTCTGCCATTCGTCTTCCCTCTTATTCATCATTATTCTTGCAGCCGCGGAAAAAGACCCTTCTTCTATCACGGTCATAAAATATGTAATTCTACTATCTATCATATATTCTACTTTTACTCTTCCAACTGATATTCTTCAATATATTTGTCAAAAAAATGATTCAGTATCCATGCATCCATAAAAGCCAGCAGTCCGATACTTCCCACCAGAAGCGGTGCAAACACAAAAATCCCGACTACGAATACACATATCGTTGCAACTACCATAAATACTGTCCAGTTCACATTTTGCAGTGCCATAACAAACGCAATGATTAACAAATTCTTTGTTGAATTATCAAACTTTGCCAACACTGGAAAAATATAATGCATCACCATTGCAAATATGACACTTATCACAAGCAGCACAATCAGAAATACTTTGGAAAACATGTTATTCATCTGATAATAAAACCAGAAATTCACAGCAAGCACCACCGTCAAAAACAATGCCATAAGCCAGATAATTGTAGCCTGTTTAAAATTCTGCTTAAACGAATGAAAAAACTGCTTTGTAATTCCACCCTCTTCATCTTTCATCACTTTTAATGCCACATAGCTTACCGCCGTTGAAGATGCACCAATTGTAATAACCGGCAGTGAGCAGACAAACCATAAAATCGTCAGCCATATAGCATCCCATAATTTTCCCAACTGCTTCCACACCGGATTATCTATATCAAATAATTTGCCAAAATTCATACTTTTTTCATTCCTTCTCTTCCTTGATTTTGTTATAATAATGATGTTGTGGCGAAAGGTACTTCATCGGAAAATGGCACAAAGTACTTATTTTTTGTGACTTTGGAAGAGAATTAGCATTTCTTAATGTATCTGTTCTTTTCCAGCAATGTTCTGCCACGGATGGCAGAACAAGTCCTAACGAGCCACGGAAGGCTCTTTAGGACGTTTGTGTCACAATATAATTAGAAAAATCAGATACATTTAGAAATTCTTATTCTCGGACATCGGAACAAAAAAAGTGCTTTTTGTGCCATTTTCCGATAAAGTACCTTTTGCCACAATATCATTATTATAACTATAACAAAAGCACATGTGTTTTACCATGCTTTTTTTCTTGCTACGGAGGTAATTTTTTTGAAAAACATGCAAACAAAACTTTCCTATATCTGGGATTATTACAAATTATACATTATTGGGATTCCGCTTGCTCTTCTCCTGCTGCTTTATGTACTCTCTGCATTCAGTGGTTCCGGAGATATCCCCTTTTCCGTGTACTTTATCAATCAGGAGATTCTGATTGAAGAAGGCGAGGCATTGGAAGAAGCACTTCGCAATACAGATATACTTTCTGCCACAGCAGAAGATGTGTATGTAGATACTTCCCTTACCATCACACCGGAACAACCGGATTTTGACAGCCAGATGTCCTTTACCGCTTCTATCTCCGGTCATACGATTGATATTATGATTGGGGATGATGTATTTTTCAACTATTATGCATCAATGAAAGTTTTCGCGGATTTAAACGAATTTCTTCCACAAGATTTATATGAAGCACTGTCTCCCTATATCGTAAAAGCAGAAAATGAAAAAGGTCTGATGACCGACTTTGCCATAGACCTTTCTTCTTTTTCATATTTTGACGGGCTTTCTTTACATTCGCCGCTTCTGACTATTGCAAAATACACCGAACATCAGGAAGCCTGCATTGCTTTTCTTTCTATGTTACTTGTGTATGAACAGTGATTCAAGACTCACTTTAATTATATCGTTTGGGTACAGATAAAAAATAGTAACATCTGATACCCAAAAAAACCGAATTTTTGGGTATCAGATTTATTTTTATTCAGTGATACCCAAAAATAGACCATTTTTCACATTTTCTTCTGAAAAAGAACGAAAAATTGGGTATTATTTTCAAGAAAATTCGTCTAGACCCAAATCAAGAAAATTTCTCTTATACGGATGAGCGAAAGATATTTACAAGATAATTTCACATTTGTAATCTTTCATTTGCCCACTCTTCGCAATTACCATCTTGCAAAATTACTCACAGATAAGTACAGGCTCTCCCCCTGCCTCCGCTTTCAGCCGGTACGACTTTCCTGCATAGGAAAATTTCAGCCGGAACCGTCCCGCATCCTTTGGAATATATGGTTTCCAATCATAAGAAAGAGTTCCGTTCTTATCCTGCACCGGATGAAAACCGGCAATCTCCTCAATAATCAGCGGAATCGGTGCACTTGCCCACGGATGGCAGAGACTTGTATTCCATTTCTGTTCTTTTCCCCATGCTTCAAAACATGTTGTCGCACCTTCACGCAGCATATTCACCCAGCCATGTTCCGACTCATTCACAAGCAGGCGGTACATCACATCTTGATACCCGGCTTTTGCCAGACCTCTAAGTAAAAAATAACTGACAAATACACCGCAGCAAAGTCCCTTTTTCTCAAACATCTGTACAACAGCCGGCACTTGTTCCTTTTGCAAAAGACCGAAATAGAGCGGATAAATATTAGAATGCACCGCACTATGTAAACTGCCTTTTGCATCTATAAAAAGCCCGCTTTCCTTATTATAAAATGCCTCGATAAAAGCATTCCGGTATTGTTCCCACGGATAACTCTGTGGCAATTCCAAAATCTCTTCTATCTGCGACAGTGTTTTCAACGCTCCCACGTAAAGGGCATTGATTACATTATGACAGCCTTCTGCCACGATTGGACGGCTTAGTGTGAAATCATAATCATCTCTTAAATTCTCCGGCCAGTCTACCAGATTCCACTTGTCCGCCACCTGATACAGCATACCATCTTCCCGCTCATACTGTCTGAAATGCCCGATAATGCCCTTTGCTATCGGATAATACTGCTTCAAAAAAACTTTATCACCGCTAAACTGATAATCCAACAGCAGCAGTTGCGACCAAAGCAGGGAAAAATCTGCGATTTCCTGCATCAGTGCACCCGGTGCAACTGCCATAAGTCCTTTACATATCATAGAAGTCTCTGCAAATTGTGCGATACACTTTCTTAACATTTCTGTCGAACCGGTCAGCCATATCTGCGCATGTGCCGTCACAATGGAATCTCCCAGATATTGTCCTTTTTCCCGTGTCGGACAATCCAGATATCCTTCCTGTGTACCATATTTGACTGCATTTTTACAAATCCGGAAAATATCTTCCAATTCTTTTTTCTCACAGGTAAATGTGCAGGTTTCCTCCATCGGATAATGACGCACATTCAACCATACCGCTTTGATTTCTACCGCCTCGTCAGTGATAAGCTCCATATAACGGAATGCCTTGTAATCATACTGTTCTAATACACTTATGCCCTCTGCCAGCGTCCATTCTTCTTCATAACAACAGTTACAACGCATATCATAACGGACACCGGGTCGCTTCTCCGAAATCAGCTCCTCACCACACCGGATGATTACTTTTTTGCCTGCTTCTCCTTCTGCACAAATGCCTAATGTGCCGGTCATTTCCTCACCCATATCCAGAAACATTCTTCTGTGCGCCGTTTCCTCTCCGCCATTCCTATCTTCTATCAAAGTTTCTGACCTGCCTGTATCCATTACATCTGCCAGTTCTCTCCGGTACACAGCAAGCATTTTTGTCGGTTGTAAAGTGAAATGGTAGTCTGCCCATTCTGCCTTTACCATCGGTGCAAACCCTTTTTCCTCATATTCCGGCATTGCCCAGTCCATATCCCACTTACGAGAATCAAAATTTTCTAAAAACTGTGTCTCATAACCGATTGTTTCTCCGCTATAAGCCTCCGAAATCCGATACCGCCAGCATAGTTCTTCAGCCTTTGTGCATTCATCTGTCTTTACACATTCCTCTGTCTTTGCACATTCCTCTCTCCGGCTTCTAGCTGCTGTACCCGCTCCGCTGTCAGCACTCTGCATATCTGTCTGCCCCATCTTCATACACAGCACCTCTGTACCGACACCAAAACGGTTATCTCCGCTGTTCCACACACGATTGACCAATCCCTGATAATACAAATGTAACGCAAATACATTTTTCCCTTCTGTCAGATATTCGGTAATGTCGATTTCATTATAAAAATAGTGCTCTATATAAGCCGGCGCAGGTCCTTCTGCCACATAATGTCCGTTTACATACAACTTATAATAATCATCTGCCGAAATACGCAAAATATATCTTCGGTTGGTTTTTCTGAAATCGCCGGCAGAGAAATCAGAATCCGTCTGATTGTTGTCTTTTTGCTCTTCTATCATAAAATCTGTCCGTGCCAGAACATGCAGATTTTGCAGACCGTTATTTTCTATCTGTACATTTTCCTGCTCTTTATGGTACATGCAAAGTGGCTTTGTATCCGTGAACTGCGGAATCGTGTACCATGCAGGCGAAAATTCTTTTATCATATTCATCACATTTCCTTTTTCAAATATTCCATTTCAAGCAACCGGAAACCGTTCACTTTCATACATGAGCGCAACAGGCTTTTTCCCATGAAATAAAAAGACCGGACATCAACCGTCTAATATTATGACAGCCGAATGTCCGGTCTCATTTTTGATTCAAGACTCTCTTTTAACCCTTCAATCCGGTAGAAGCAACACCCTCTACGAAATATTTCTGTAAAATCATAAATACAATCAATACCGGAACTAATGAAATAACGGAACCTGCCATAATCAGACCGTAATCGGACGAATACTGTCCAATAAACATTTTAAGACCGAGCTGGATGGTTTTCTTCTCCTGACTCTTTAAATAAATCAATGGTCCTAAATAGTCATTCCACGTAGCTACAAAGGTAAAAATAGTAAGTGTGGAAAGTGCCGGTTTTGATAACGGAAGCATAATATTAGAATAAATTCTATACTCACTCATGCCGTCTATCCGGGCTGCTTCACACAGCTCATACGGGATTCCCTCGTAGAACTGCTTCATCATGAATACACCGAATGCGGAGAACGCCTGCAGACAGATAATTGCCAGAAGCTTATCGTTCAATCCCATTTTACGCATCATAATGAACTGCGGTACCATGTACACCTGCCACGGCATTGCGATTGTTGATAAATATGCCATGAACAGTAAATTCTTGTATTTAAAATTCAGTTTTCCGAATGCATATGCTGCAAAGGAACTGGTCAATAACTGTAAACATGTTACAATAACGGTTAAAAATACAGTGTTTTCAATAAATTTTCCGAACGGAATTTTCGTCCAGATATTTGTATAATTGGACCATTTCGGTGTCTCCGGAATCCATACAAACGGATTCATCTGGAATACCTCTCTGTCACTCTTAATCGATGCGGAAAGCATCCACAAAAACGGTACAATCATTGCTAAGGCGATGATAATTAATATCACATAAATAATCACCTTGGAAACCACTGCTTTATTATGTGCTGATTTCATATATTTTCTCCTTCCTTCCCTACTACAATTATTCTGCAAATTTCTTCTGTCCGCGGAACTGGATTAATGTTACGACTAATACAAGTAAGAACAATACCATCGCAACGGCACTTGAATATCCAAGCTCCCAGTTAATAAATGCTTTCTGATAAATGTAGTAAACAAGAACGGTAGCGTTCAATGTCAATTCGCCGCTTCCACCACCTGCTAACATGACTGCTACATCGTAAATCTTGAAACAGTTAATTGTCAGCATAACGACAACGAAGAAAGTAGTAGAGCTAAGCTGCGGCCATGTTATGTAACAGAATTTCTGCCATGTATTCGCGCCATCCAAACTGGCTGCTTCGTACAATTCACCTGAAATTCCCTGAAGACCCGCTAAATAAATTACCATGTAATATCCCATGAATTTCCATACACTGAATAAAATCATGGATACCATTACCAATCCACCTGAGAACCACTGCGGGAGGTTTTCCTGCGATACGTTAAATACATTTAACAAAATATTATTAATAGGTCCTTTTGACGGATGGAATAACATTTTCCATACGGATGTAATCGCTACTAACGATGCTACATACGGAAAAAAAGAAACGGTACGGAAAAATCCGCGTCCGATTACCTTCTGATTTAATACGATTGCCAATGCTAAAGATGCAATCATTGTAAGTGGTACCGTACCAATACAATAAAGAATTGTATTCTTTAATGCTGCTATAAAGAAATTGTCCCCTGCCAATCTCTGGAAATTGCTTAAACCTGCCCACTGAACCGGATTAGAACCGTCCCATTCCATGAACGCCAGTAAAAAAGCAAATATAATCGGTACTAAAGTAAATACTGCGAAACCGATGAAGTTCGGTGCAATGAAGGAGTATGCTACCAGGTCTCTCTTCGTCTCGCGGCTTACTTTGCTGCCCGAACGGAATGCACTGATTTTTCTCTGAAGCAAATCAATTCGTTTTAAATCTTTCTTTTTCTGCTTCTCATCTGCCTCTGTCCTAATACTAACAATAAGCGATGTTAATTCGTTTTGGTAAGTATCAACGTTTGCTGCTGTAATTTTTTCCATAACAATCTGCGAAAAAGCCTACGGCTTCTCTCCTTCCTCTAAAAATTTGGGGGCTGAACTATCCAGCCCCCGCATTATAACCATGTTCAACTATTTAAGTGCTGACACTTCTGAATTCATATTTGCAATAGCATCATCTACTGAAGACTCGCCACCCATGATCATACCATGATATGTATCAAGGATAGAGTTGATAGATGCTACATTATCTGCATATGGTACTTCCAAATATAAATTAGAAACGTTCAATGCTTCTTTGGATGCATCGTCTGTTGGGAAGCCTTCCATACCAGTAATCTGTGCGATAACATCATCTGTTACAACTGCAGGGAAGTTACCTGTAGAAGCCATAACTTTCGCACCTTCTGCACCACTTGCCCAGTTTACGAAATCCCATGCTGCATCTTTATCTGCTGTAGCGCTTGTTACAGCAAGACCTGTAATTGTACCTAATGTAGAACCTGCTTCAACGCCTTCTGCGTGTGGATATTTTACAATACCCCAGTTACCGCAAAGTTCTTTGTCATAGTCACCACTCTTAAGACTGCTCATTAATGTAGGAATATACCATGAACCCATGTTCATCATAGCAACATCACCATTAGAGAAAGCTGCTGAGTAGTGTAAACCTTCTGTCTTTAAATCAGAGTATTTTCTACAAACACCGTCTTTTTCCTGTGTAAGAACCATGTTATAGTACTCTTTCATGAATTCGTAATCACCATCTAAGATTGTGTGCTGTCCATCAAGAACACCCATAAGACCGATTGTAGATCTCCATGTATGGTAGTGAGCACCATAAACTTGAGAGCCGAATGTTGTATCTGTTACTTTTCTTGCTAATTCATCATATTCAGCCCATGTCATATCGTTTGTAGGATATGCAACACCTGCTGCATCAAAGATGTCTTTGTTGTAGAACAATACCCAGAAATCGTTACGGAATGGTAATTCATATAAGCTTCCGTCTACTGTAACCTGGTCAGTTGCACCTGAGAATTTTGCAAGGTCTACGTTGTCTGCTTTGATATAATCATCTAATGCGATGATTGCATTTTTCTGTACTAATGTAGCGTAACCCGGTACGTCTTTGATTGTTACTACGTCGAAATCTGTACCATCACCTGATAATTCTGTTGCAAGAACTGTCATGTAATCAGAAGAACCTAAGTCAACCATTTTGATTTCTACGTTATCATGTGTTGCCTCATAAGCCTCTTTCATAGCACTCCAGTATGGTGTTGTTGCTTCATCCCAGATAGCCCATGTTAATGTTACTTTTTCATCACCTGCCGGCTGCTGTGCATCCTGCTGAGTATCTTTCTGTGTAGAAGCAACGTTATTGTTGTCTGCTGCGCTATTTCCGCCACAGCCTGCTAAAAGTGTAGCTGTCATAGCTACTGCCATTAAGACACTTACTAATTTCTTTTTCATTCCCCAATTCCTCCTATTTTGGTTAATGTCAGGAAAACATGTCTGTCGTCCTGCTGTATGTTTATTTTATTGCATTTTTTCTCCGTTTAGAATAGAATATTTTAGAAAAAAAATACACTTTTCCTCGTTTTAAAAACTTCAGATTTTACAACATCATAAAATTTTACATGAGAAGCTAAGTTTTTTACATGCAATAGTAACCTTTTATAAAAAGATTTTATCTGTTATAATGGAACTGCACGTATTACGTAAATATTTATTATCTATTATAAGGAAACAATACATATGATTTTTTTTAAACAGAGACATCTTACGATTCGCTATCAAATCCTGTTTTTGACTTTTGCATTTTCTTTGACAATCGGTATTCTCATTTCAGCGATAAGTTATTATACCTATTCTACCTATTTAAAGGAAAATCTGATTCATTCTGCGGATACGAATCTATTATTTTTGTCTGACTATATTGACAATGAATTATACAATATAGACCAACTTATTACCTATTGCCAGCAAAACACAGACATCGGCAGATTTGTAGAATCACAAAAAGTAAATGTACACGATAAAATAGATGCTTATGAGGCGCTGTCTGATTACTGTATGAATAATGCCTCTTCCGACTATCTGGAGCGAGTGGTAATCGCGAACATTGCCGGAAGCTATGTCCAGGTCGTTCCAGCATCCAATTCGAGTACAATCAACATTGCGGCAGAACTTCCTCAGCAGGATTTTTATGATACATTACTTGATAAAAGCTATACCGATTACAATGTGGGTTTTATGACAGATATGTTTCACCCTGGGAAAGGCAATACCATCGTTCCACTCCTACGTCCGATTACTTACAAATTCAATTCCACTCTGGGCGGTTACATATTTATTGAGGTAAGTGAACTGCTGTTTGCAGATGCAATGAATAACAGTTATCAGGAGGAAATCGGTGAACTTTATTTAACACTCGGTAATCATAGTTATCTTTATGAAAACGGCACATTTACACCGGCGAATACAACCTATCTCTCCGAAAATGATGGTACTTCTATCAATGGAAAACCAAATGCCCATCTCAATATTATTAAAAGAACAGATGGGTCTGAATATTATGCCATTACAGAAGAATTGTCCCACGGAAACTGTTATGTTTCACAGATGATTCCGATGAATTATATTTACTCCGGTTGGGCACTTTTTTACCTGCTAATCGGCTTTTTATTTGTTTTACTATTTTTTATCAGCATTTTGTTAAATCATTTTCTGAGCAGAATTATTAATACGCCGGTACAGCAGATTCAGACTCGCCTTATACAAATCGCAGATGGTGATTTTTCAAGAGATACTTCTATCGAATGGGAACACGAATTAGGAGACATCGGAAAAGGTGTAAATGAATTGGCTGCTAATATCGAAGAACTCTTAAAAACCTCCTTAGAGGATGAAAAACAAAAACGCGATTTAGAATACAAAGTATTACAAAGCCAGATTAATCCGCACTTTTTGTATAATACATTAAACTCCATTAAATGGATGGCATCCATTCAGGGGGCAACTGGCATTACCGAAATGACCACCGCGCTGTCGCGTCTGTTAAAGAGTATTTCGAAGGGTACAAAACTCCTTATCCCTTTATCCGAAGAACTAAGTCTCTTGCAGGACTATTTCACGATTCAGCAATATCGCTATGGTGGAACAATTACTACGCAGATATGTATCGACGAGGAAGCATTAAAGGACTGCCACATTATTAAATTTACCCTTCAACCTCTGGTAGAGAATGCCATTTTTCATGGTATTGAACCAAAAGGACTTCCGGGAACCATTACTGTACATATTTTTTCTGTTTCAGAATGCGACATGCAGATTGATATTACCGATAACGGCGTCGGCATGTCTAAAGACGTAATGGAGCGTCTTTTATCCGACAATACAGTAAACACCTCGGACTTTTTCAAGGAACTCGGTGTCAGCAATGTACACCAACGTCTGCAATACGAATACGGAATGGAATATGGCATTACTATTGACAGTAAGCTGGGCGAATATACCAAAATGACAATCCGCATCCCGAAGCAGCTCTGTACCACAAAATAAACTTCTGAAAATACAGAATAGTTAAGAAAGGTTATTCTTATGTATAAACTTTTAATCGTAGACGATGAACCATTAGTTCAGGTAGGAATTAAATCTATGCTTCCATGGAGCAGTATGAATATCGAAATCGCCGGCATTGCCTCAAATGGCCAGGCCGCCCTTTCCATTATTGAAGATACTATGCCTGACCTTGTCATTACTGATATTAAAATGCCGATTATGTCCGGCTTAGAACTTGCAAAAACATGTTTGGAACGATATGAGGAAAATGGTCCTGCCTTTATCATTTTAACCAGCTATGAAGATTTCTCTCTCGCAAGAGAAGCACTTGCCTGTCAGGTATCCGATTATCTTGTAAAAATTGATTTAACACCTGATACACTACGCAAATCAGTTGAAAAGATACTGCAAAAACTGGAACGGGATAATAAAAAAAATACATCTGTAATCAGTTCGTTTTCTATGAATTATTATTACGATAAATTTTTTATCAGTCTTCTCCATAATCTATTTGAAGACCGCATGCAGTTTGATTTGCACAGAAAAGAACTGCAATTGAAATTTGACAGTGCATGCTACATCTGTTGCTATTGTGAGATTATCAATAATACGTCCGGTGAACTGACCGATGAGCGTCAGTTGAATCTGTTTCACACAGCATTCCAGATGAGCAAAGAATTATTTTCCAAATATCAGACTTGCCATGCTATCACACTGGACTTGCGTCACTTTGCAATTATTTTCTGCTACACGGAAGAAAGTCCGCAAGTGCTTACCGAACTTAGTTCTATCTTGAACTCTGTTAATACTACCTTACATAATTATTACAATGTATCTCTTCATAGCGGTATCGGTACTCTGGTAAATGACCCATTAGCGATTGCAGAATCCTACCAGTACTCCCGTGATGCATTCAGCAATACCGACATCCACCATCCGGTTGTTTTCTTTGATGACTGTATCAAACAGGACAGTTACAAAAAATCCTTTAACTTTTCTATTTTTAAGGATGCACTGGCAAGGGCTTATGAAGAATACGATGCATCACTGCTCTCTGATACTTTGACTGAAATTATTACTCTTTTCAAGCAGTATCCGGGCAATTTCCTACAGGCAATGGACTGTGCAAGCAACATTTTATATTTGTCTATCTCCCTTTTACAAAATGGAGAAGATACCGTTTCCGCTCTTTTTGCCGATAGTGCGGATAATTACCGGACGCTTTATAAAATGACTACCACGGAGCAGATTATCGGATGGCTCACCTATTTTCGTGACAGTCTCTGTACGCACTTTGATGAGCATCGTAAAGAAGTCCGGAAGCCAGTCGTATCACAGGTACGTAATTATGTCAAAGAGCATGTAACAGAGCATCTTTCCCTGAATGAAGTAGCTGCCGTATTCGGTATCAGTCCGAATTATTTAAGCCAGCTTTTCAAAAAATACAACGATGTTGGATATAACGACTTTGTAACCCAGTGTAAAATAGACGAAGCCAGAAAACTTCTCGGAAATGGGGACTATAAGGTTTATGAAGTAGCCGAAATGTTGGGATTTGAAAGTGCTTTCTATTTCAGCAAAGTGTTCAAAAAAGTAGTTGGAATACCACCAACAGAGTATATGCAGAAATAAGCCTGTCCCGGTATGTTTTTGTAAGTTACAGACTTACAAAAACATACCGGAAACAGGCTTATTTTTATATCTTTTACCACACCAGCGTATGTCCTACATTGGTACCTTCTTCTTTATCGAACACAATCACATTGCCAAATCCAAGACATCCGTCTGCTTCGACTAAATCCGTCGGTGAATTGACCTCCTGATGACAAACAATCACAACATATTCCCTGCCGTCCAGTGTCAGCTTTACTGCTTCTGCCATACTATCCGGATAAACAGTCTGCTTTAAGCAGGACTTTACCGGAATTTTGGTGACTTTCACCTGCGGCATATGCTCTTTTTCTCCGGTGACAATCACGGTAAAATTAGAAGTGAAGCCTCTGCCATTCCAGTTTACCCGCACAGTCTCGTTGTCTTCTTCATGATTATATTTTCTCGCAATATGTGTCGCTATTTTCTCTGCCACTACACCCTCACTGACAAAATAAAACTTTGCCTGTGCCTTTTGTCCGTTGTATACAGCCTGATAACTACCATTTTCCTGCGTTGACAAAAGTTCTACCGTTCCCTGATTATTGAAATGCCAGTAGCTTTCGTATGTATGACTGTCTTTCGCATAACATTCATCTGCGACAATATACACATCCGGTCTTAAATATACGATTTTGCGGTTTACAAAAACCCCTTTCTCCATATATCCCAGATGTCCGCCCTGCACATATTCATACTTTTCTCCGGAAACAAACCGCTGATTCACTGGTTCCGAAAGTTTCGTACATTCCCATGAATCCTTGCATACGGTAAAGAAATCTCCGTCTACGGTAATGGTGTTGTGCATGGTCGGGTCTTTATATTCTCGCCGTTTCTCACCATACACATAAGTATATCTTCCGCCATCCATCAGCACATCTTCGCCTTTTACTACAAGGTCAATGTGCAGCTTATCGGAATGTCCGTGTCCTGCGCCAATTGTACCACAATGGAAATGAAGCAGATTGGCATCCTCCTCCCATCCGGAACGCAGATAGAAATTACCGCTCTCCTCCAGTGCCTTTGAAGTAAATTCCGGTTTTACCGCCTTAAGTGCCAGATATGCTTCCACACCTTCTATACCGATTTCCCAGCTTGTCTCATAATCCGGCCATCCGTTTGCTCCATATTTAAATGTACCGTCCATAAAACAGTACGCCGCACGGCATAAAAACGGACTGATATCAAAGTCATCACTGTCGCCCATCATAAATTCGTAATGGTTTGGTTTCTGCCATATCAAATCTGCTCTTGCCATTCGCTTTGCACAGTCCGTAATCGTTTCCGGCAATGTAATGTGATGCTCTCTTGCAAGCATCACGACTTCCAGAAAACATTTCAACACTTCATTATGGTACATTGGAGACTGTTCCCATTCCACACCATCCGGCATAACCGCCATGCGGCTTAGAATCTCCAAATGCTCAATTGCATTTTCTAAATACCACTCCGCTTCTTTCTGATTCAAAAGTGCAATTGCAATACAGAACAATCCATGATTCTCAATCACTCCCCAGTTGCTAATCATACGGTATGGTGAATGCATGGAAATAAGATATTTTGCATGCTCATGCAGACAATTTTCATACAACGCTTTCACTTCATCTGTCAGATATGCACTATCCTTAAAATATGCAAATGCTTTCGTCCAGTAATCTCCTCGGAAACCGGCTTCCAAAATGCGCCAGCTTGTATTCTTTTTCTCCTCACACAACGGATTTTCCCGAATCCAGTCTATCAGCATATCAACATAACATTTTGCATATTTTTCATCTCCTGTCAGCTGATATGCCTGTCCTAACGTGATAAAATAACGATGCCGGTTAAACTGATAAATATATTCCTGATCATCGCCCGGCTTATACTCCCAGTCAATCTTCTCTCCGTAACAGATTGGCTCGTCAATCTGTTCTAAATCATTTTCTGTATTAAATAAAAACTCATGCCTGCAGAACATATCTGCATATCTAACAATTTCTGCCACCTTATCCGGATTCTTCTGTTTCCAGTATTCAGCTACTTGTTTTTTTGACATAATAATTTTTCCACCTTCATAATTTATGAAAAACGCTGTTTTTATGTTTTACCAGTACTGCTCCCAGTCCTTCATCATTCTCGTGAGAGCTTCCATGAAGAAATAATCTCCCCAAATATTACATTCGTCTACACCGTAATGATTGCAGGTGTTATACGGCGAATGATTCGAATAAGTACTGTGTAATACAAGACCATTTGATACACAGCTATCCTTCACTGCATAATTTTCATATACTGATTTCATTATCTTCTTTGCAATCGAAGTATAATGTGCTGCCTCCTCTTTTGGCAGATATTTACTCATCTCAAGCATACCGCAGGCTGCAATAACTGCGGAAGAAGAATCACGCGGTTCTGTTGAACCATCACTAAATTCCAAATCCCAGAAAGGAATCAAATCTTTCGGAAGGTGCTCTAAGAAATACTCCGTTACCGCACGGAACTTTTCAATATAGTCTTCTCTCTTTGTATAACGGTATGCACATGCCATTCCATATACACCCCATGCCTGTCCTCTTGCCCATGCAGAGCCGTCACGATAGCCCTGACAGGTTGCTCCGTGATGCGGTGCACCCGTTTCCATATCGAAAAAGAATGTATGCCATGTCGATGCATCCTCACGGATTACATTTGCAACTGCTGTGTGAATATGTTTCTCTGCAATTTCACGGTATTTCGGATCACCGGTTTCTTCGGTTGCCCAGTATAACAGTGGTAAATTTAAAAGGCAGTCAATAATTAAGCGGTAATTTTCCGGTGCATCCATCGGTCCCCATGCCTGAATAAATTCACCCACCGGATGAAAACGGCGAATTAACTGGCCTGCCGCTAAAATTGCAGCTTCCTTCGCCTGCTTTGAACCTGTCAGCTTATAAGCCGCTACACAGGATGGTGTATACAAAAATCCCATATCATGATGGTCTACTGCTATCTTTTCTTTGATACGATTTTCAAAAGATGCCACCTGAACCATAGCCGCCTGTTTTAACTGCTCTGCCTCCTCTGTTCGTCCGGTTGCAAGGCAATATTC
>CAYMTX010000021.1:0-24029 GCA_964393475.1 uncultured Roseburia sp.
ATTCCACACTGCCCTCAATATCCGGTAGTTCCTCTACATCATCACCATCTACGATATCCGGCTTTGTATCTAAAATATCAAAAATACGCTCTGCCGCCGTTAAGTTTGTCACCAGACTGTTATAAAAATTACTTAAGTTCATAATCGGGTTCCAAAACATATTAATGTATGTTCCAAATGCCACCAACAAACCAACTGACACGCTCTCAATACCCAGCACTTTAATCCCAACCAGATAAAGCATCATTGCACCGATTCCCCAACAAAAATCAATCGTTGGTCCAAACATATCCGCATAACGGCATGCATCCCAGAATGCATTCCGATGTTCATCTGTTAATTCACCAAAAATTTCTTTTGTCTCTTCCTCTGCGCCAAAGCTCTGTACTACACTCATCCCTGCGATATCTTCGTGCACGTATGCATTTAAATTGGATGATTTCTTACGATAAATATGCCAACGTTTATGAGAAGCTTTCTGTACCAGAAAAACACCAACCATCATAAGCGGTATCGTACTTAAGGATGCCAATGCCAATCGGGCATCTTTTACCATCATAATCACCACAACACCTATTACAGTAACAAATTCCGGTATTAGGGTCGTCACGAAATTGTTCAAGACATCCTTCAACGAATTTACATCACCAATGATTCGTGCCAGAATTTTTCCGGTTGGTCTGCTGTCAAAAAACGCAAACGACAATGTCTGAATGTGTTCATACAAATCCTGTCTGATTTGCAACAAAATTTTATTCGTTATATGCGCCATCACACTCATACGCACCTTAACCATTATGATAAAAATAACATTTAATATCAGGGCAAAAATACCAAGTTTGACAAGCCCCGGAAGATTTTTATTTGCCACATAATTGTCTAGTGCCTCTTCGATAATCAACGGATTTATCAAAGAAATCGCTACGGTAACGCCCATGCAAAGCAATACCCCGACAATCTGAGCCTTATATGCAAACAAGTAGGAAAGTAACCGCATCAATATCTTTTTTTTGTCAGTACTTTCCAGAAACTCATCTTCACGATATGAATTTACTGCCATAATTGTTTCCTTTCTTTTTCTGTATTATTTCCACACCGACTGTAAAACAATTTATTTGCTTTCAGGAAAACCCGCGTATTGAGCACAAAATGTCTCATAATACAAGCCTTTTTTCGCCAATAACGCCTCATGCGTTCCTCGCTCCGCAACTTTACCCTCATCAAGATAAATGATTTCATCCGCGTGACGCACTGCTGAAATACGATGTGCAATAATGATTTTTGTTGTATCTTCTAACTGATTCAAAGTTCTCTGAATCTCATGTTCTGTCTCCATGTCCAAAGCAGATGTCGAGTCATCCAACACTAAAATGCGGCACTTCTTTGAAAAAGCTCTTGCAATACTGATACGCTGCTTCTGTCCACCGGACAATCCTACTCCACGTTCGCCGATTACCGTATCGTACTGTTCATCCAGTTTTTCAATAAAGCCACTCGCCTGTGCACGTCCCGCCGCATCCTTTATAGCATCCATAGACAGTGTCTTACGCTGACCCATTTTAATATTTTCCCCGATAGTATCCGAGAAAAGGAACACATCCTGTAACACCACCGCGATATTGCTGCGGAGTTGCTTTAACGTCAGGTCTCTAATGTCAACACCATCTATTTTTACAGCACCTTCACTCACATCATAAAAACGCTGCAACAGATTGATAATGGTAGACTTTCCCGAACCGGTAGCACCCATAATACCAAGCGTTTTACCTGCCGGAAGTGAAAAACTGATATCATCTAAAATCTGCTTGCCATCCACCGCAAAAGATACCTTTTCAAATGCTATGGAGCCCTCTACTTTATCCAGAACAACCGGTTCTTCTTTATCCGTAATCTCCGGAAACTCTTCATAGATTTTCTTCACCTTCTTAAAAGATGCTACTGCTGCTGATACATCATTCGTCAACCAGCCCATCATCTCCATCGGCCAAGTACAGTTTCTCGTGTACTCCACGAATGCCACCAATGCCCCCAATGTCATTTCCCCATTCATTACGGAAATACCACCCAGTACAGTCGTACAGACCGGAAGCGCTTTTCCTACAAACTGAAAGAACGGATAATACTTCACCAACACCTTAGATTGTGTCATATTCAATTCATAGTAGCGATTATTGTGCGTCAGAAACTTTTTAATCTCATGTTGCTCTCTTGCAAACGCTTTCACTGTACGGACACCTGCCAGATTTTCTTCAGCAACCGTAGTAAGCACTGCATTTTCTTCGCTGATATCCTCATAAACCTTATCCAGTTTTCGTTCCATAATAACTGCGATTCCGCCACAGATAACCATAACCGTCAATGGCAGAAACGCCAGTTTCCAATTTCGGATAAACATGCAGTAAAGCACGAAGGAAACATGAATAATGACCTCGATTACCAGCATTCCTACAAAACCCAGCGCATTCCAGATTTTATCGATATCGTCTTTTACCCGCGCCATCAGTTCGCCGGTATTGGTATCCGCAAAATAATTCATGGATAATGACTGAACATGGTTAAACAAATCCTTTCTCATTTCCGAACCGATGGTAGACGCAATCTTATCAAAAGTAAATTCCTTGTAATACTGAAATAACGCTCTGCCGACACCTACCAGTGCTATTCCAATCAATAGTTTGGTTAATAATTCAAATTTTCCTCCTAAAATAACGTCATCAATAATACTTTCTGTGATGACCGGATACAACATATCTAATGTAATGGAACAAACCATACATATAATTGCAAACAAATATCCATACCAGTAACGTCCAATGTAGGTATGTAATTTCTTCATTTCAAAACTCCTCCTTCTTCCTTTCCCCGGTGTACTTTTGCTTTTGCACACAAAAAACCCGTGGTAACTACTATTACCACGGGTCATTAAGCTCCCAAAAATACTTCTGCAGGCTATGTTGTCCTTTTCATGTATAAAATGCACATGTTAGCGGACGTTCCGTACAGAATCCACCGAGGTAATAATATGTGTTGTGTAATTCATTGTATTAATCATGTTAAGCATTGTCATCGTTATTACCTCTCTTCCCTTAAAATTTTATGAATGAATCATGCTTTATATTCTTTCATAATTTACTTTACTAATTTAGTAAATCATATCTCATTTCATCTGTCAACATTAATTTCTCAAAATTTTCCAATAATATTTTTAAATCTTCTGTCAATAATAGAATTAGACATATGAATACAAACTTCTGTATGTCTAAAGCGCATAAAACAAATGGTAAAAACGGAGGTGAAAACCATGAGCGGAACAAACAATTCAGGTTCAAACACCAGTAAAATGGCTGTACCACAGGCGAAGGAAGCTATGAATCGTTTCAAACACGAAGTTGCAAGTGAAATCGGTGTACCTTTAAAAGAAGGCTACAACGGAGACCTTACATCTGCACAGGCTGGAAGCATTGGTGGTGAAATGGTCAAAAAAATGATCATGAAGCAGGAAGAACAGATGAAAGGCAGCAACTAATCGCTACCCTTAACACAAAAATACCCCTTGTCTCACATTGCTGAGGCAGGGGATATTTTTATCTTGTGTGCTTCACAACTCCGATATATTTACAAAAAACTATATGATATGATTCGCTACTCCTCTTCGGATACAACTTCCCACTGAATGTCATACATAATGCTTTTTTTCACTTTTTCTGCGGTCTCATCATCTAATAAATACCAGATAATGGCCAGACCAAAATCAATCGCTGTTCCCATACCACGGCTTGTAATAATATGTCCGTCAATGACAACTGCATCTTCCAGACAAACTGCACCGGTTAATTGAGCTTCAAATCCCGGATAACAGGCAGCATGTCTGCCTTCTAAAATACCTGCTGCTCCCAAAACACTTGGTGCTGCACAGATAGCCGCTACCATCTTGCCTTCTGCAGAAAATTTCTTAATCACGGCATTGACCGTCTCGTTTGCCGCCAGATTGAGTGTTCCAGGCATACCTCCCGGAAGAATGACACCGTCTAATTCATCGAAATTCACCTCAGATACCAGTGCATCTGCAAAAAAAGTAATTTTATGAGAACCTTCCACCTGCTTTGTATCACTGATAGAAATCGTTGTAATATCAATCATTCCGGTCCTGCGAACTAAATCTACCACTGCCAGTCCTTCAATCTCTTCACATCCGTCTGCCATAAAAATTCCTAATTTTTTCATCTTTTTCTCCTATCTGGTCTGGAATCTTCCACTTACAAACCGCATATCGTAAAATTAATTTGTAATTATTCAGCCTCACCCTCAATGCATTCGCAAAACTTTCACACTGCCATACAGCTAATTCGGAGCATTAGAGAGGAGGTAGCTGAATAGTTATATTTATTTTCTAAAATTCAGTATACTTCATTGCATTTTTCCCGTCAATCCGTCATACTAAAATATATCATATAACAAAAGGAGAATGTTACTGGAACGAGATACGAGTAAACAGTAACGAAGAATGTCTATGGAAATTGAACGCAAATTTTTAATTCAGACTTTACCGGAAAATTTAGATATTTATCCGCATAAAGAAATCGAACAAGGTTACATCAACCGTGAACCGGTTGTCCGCATCCGCCGTTCTGACGATAAGTACATTTTAACCTGCAAAGGACAGGGACTGATGGTACGCGAAGAATTTGAGCTTCCTCTGACGAAAGAAGCTTTTGAACATATGAAACCAAAGACCGATGGTATTTTTATTGAAAAGACCCGCTATCTCATTCCGTATAATGAGAAACTGACGATTGAATTAGATATTTTCCACGGTTCACTTGCACCACTGGTCTTGGCTGAAGTGGAATTTGACAGCGTAGACGAGGCAGCTTCTTTTATTCCTCCTGCATGGTTCGGAAAAGATGTTACTAACTCTTCCGAATACCACAACAGTAATTTAAGTATGCGCGGACTGTAAATGAAAAGGTTTTATCTTAAATGCTGATTTTCATAACGCTGTCTGGTTCTTAGACAGTTTTTCAGTTCTTCATAACGTTTATCCAGTGGACCTTCCGTAATCACTACATCCATAGCAACCGCCAAGTTATCCACCAGCTTATCGCTCATTTTGTCGCGAAGTGACACCAGAATATTGTATCTCTCTTCCCAATTATCCGCATCCAGAAATTCAATCAGTCCCGGTTCCGGTCGTCCTTCGCAGCAATCCTCCTGCTCACCGACATGCTCCTCTCGTTTCACAGCCACCTCTTCCGTACCGTTCACGACAGAATGTTCCTCTGTCAGCTTCTGCCCTTTTATAGCTTCTGACGGTCCGTTGACATTAAACTCTACCTGTTCAAAGCGATACTTCTGTGTCACATCCGGATATTTCTCATGGTCTACTTCACTGACAAACATCTCCAATGGTCTTGCATATATTTTGAAATCTCCATACAATGCCTGATAAATTACCAGTTTCTGTCCATCCTCAGAATGTTCTGCAACTGCTACAATCTGATATAATTTATTTTTAAAATGTCTATAAAATTCTCCTTGCTTTGGAATACGCATATTTCTTTTACTTCCTCACTTTCTTACCGGACAATCGTTATAGTATATAACTGTTCAGCATATCCACACCTTCTGCAACAAAATCTCTGTCGAAATTCATATCGCCATTATAACCGGTAATCATCAAATCATTAATTTTCTTAATAATATCACTCGCTTCACCAGTATCACAAAGTTCAGATGTTGCCTTATGCTGCGCTACGCTTGACGCTCCATGTGCCGTTTCCCTGAACTCCCTGCATACCTCAGCGTGCATTTGCTGTTCAAACACTTCCGGCTCACTATCTTTTACATTTTCTTTGGCACGGGCTAAAATATCAGTCTTTGGACTTGTAGTCTTTGAAGCATACTTTTGTTTCAGACGCTCTTTTGTAGCCTTCTGCTGATTATAATAATAAGCATCCCGCTGTGCCTGCGTTGTTCTCTGAACCGGCTTCTGCTGTACGGACTGGAATATCTTCTTTACATCGTCTCCGTACTCCTGCCCCGCATTCCCTCTTACTGATTTCACAATCTTATAAGCAACTACAATCCAGAACACTAAACTTATTAAACTACTCATACATCTTCTCCTTCTGCCATTTTAAAACCTCTTTATCTATTCAAACATCTTTGTTACATCCTTTAACAGACTGCGGATTTCCAGATGCTGTGGACACTGCTCCTCACACAGACCACATTCCAGACAGATACTTGCAGGGCTGCTTTCTTTCACCGTATTCTCGTAATTTCTCCTGCTTACAGCGTTGTCACCAAACAAAATCACATTATTATATGCCTGAAATAATGCAGGAATGTTAATTTTCTGCGGGCATCCATCCACACAATAACGACATTTGGTACACGAAATTGTCGGAAGCTTCGCCAATTCTTCTACAACCTTTGCAATTCCTGCCTGCTCTGCCTCATTCAAAGGAACAAAATTCCGCATATAAGAAGTATTATCCGCAAGCTGTGCAAAATCAGACATACCGCTAAGCACCATAAAAACGTTCTCCAAAGATGCTGCGTAACGTACTGCAAAAGAGGCATAAGATGCTTCCTGATTCAGTTCCGTTAAAATCGCCGCCGCTTCCGGCGCCGGACTTGCCAGTGTTCCACCCTTTACAGGCTCCATTACAATTACCGGTACACCGTGCTTTACCGCGGTCTCATAGCATTTACGGGACTGTACATTTTCAGATTCCCAGTCATAATAATTAATCTGAAGCTGAACAAATTCCATTTCCGGATGTTCTGTCAAAATCTTATCCAGTACATCTGCTGTATCATGAAATGAAAATCCGATGTGTCTGATTTTCCCCTCCTGCTTCATTTTTTGAATGAATGTAAATGCTCCCAGCTTGATCCCTTCTTCATAGCGTGAAGCATTCAATGCATGAAGCAGATAAAAATCAAAATGTGAAACACCACATCGTTCTAACTGCTCTGCAAAGATTTTCTCATAGTCCGCATATTCTTTTGCACTCCACATCGGCATTTTGTCCGCAAGGTAAAACTTCTCTCTCTCATAACGTTCTACCAGACAACGTTTTATAGCCCCCTCAGACTTCTGATTGTGATAAGGATAAGCCGTATCAAAATATGTAAATCCCTGCTCCATAAAGCAATCTATCATTTTACAGAAAAGCTCGTCATCAATAACTTCCGTATTGCCATCAATAACCGGAAGTCGCATACAGCCAAACCCTAATTTTTTCTCATGAAAATCTGCTAATCTTTTCATCTTCTTTCCATCCGTTCCATCATACTCGCAAGCATCATTTCAAATAGTGCTTCCACTCATTGGCTAATCACTTGCTGCTTTGTCACACCAACGCTGACATCATTTCAATCCGATTTTCGACATTTATAATGCACAAAACTTCTCAATATTTCCGGCAATCAGCGCAAGACTTGATTCCCAGAAATCCTTCTTTGTCAGATCAATTCCAACCATAGCTCCTGCTTCTTCCACACTGCACTTTACAGTCGCATTCAACAATGCATTATACTTTGGCACAAAGTCTGCACCCTCTTCTAAAAACTTACTGTAAAGTCCCAGTGCAAACAGATTACCAAATGCATATGGGAAATTATAAAAACTCAAGCCGGAGCTGTAATAGTGACCTTTACATGCCCACATATACGGATGCATATAATTCTCATCCAGTCCGTCTCCATAAGCTTCCCGCTGTGCATCGAGCATAATTTCTTTCATATCTGCAGCCATCAAAAACTTACTCTGGCTCTGTTCAAATACAGCTGTCTCAAACAGATAACGTGAATAAATATCCACAATACACTGTGTCTGCTCTTTTAAATCATTTTCCAGTAAATTCAGCAGTTCTTCACCCTCTGCCCGTGCTACTGCATGATGACCAAGGTGTGTCTCATTGAATGTTGAAGCTGTCTCTGCCACCGGCATCGGATAATCCTGATTCAGAATACGTTCATCCTGAATCTGCAGATTATGGTAAGCGTGTCCCAGTTCATGTGCCAGTGTTCCAATAGCGCTGAATGAACCATCAAAATTAGTCAGTATACGACTCTGCTTCAACGCTTCTACACCCGCACAGAATGCACCGCCCTCTTTGCCCTTTCTTGGGAAGAAATCTAACCATTCATTATCAAAAGCCTCTGCCATCATATCTGACATCTGTGGTGTAAAATCTCTGAAACAATTTACCAGATAATCTTTTGCTTCTTCTATTGTATAAGTCTTTTCCACTTTTCCCATTGGTGCAAACAGATCATACCATGGCAGACCATTACTGTGCCCTAACATCTCAGCCTTTTTCTTAAGATATTTACGGAAAACCGGCAAATATTCCTTAATTGCCTCCATCATCGCGTCCAGTGTTTCCCGTTTCATTCGCGCTTCCGTTAATGTCATGGAAAGCGGAGATACATAACCGCGTTTTCCGGAAAGCATTGTAACCTGATTTTTGATATTATTAAGTGCAAATGCCAAAGAATCTTCGATTTTCTCATATGCTGCAATTTCTGCTTCATATGCCGTTTTTCTCACCGCTGCATCCGGACTGTTGGCAAGGTTACGCACCTGTGTCAAGGTAATCTGTTCTCCCTCATAATCTACTTTCACCGTAGATGTCAGATAAGACTGTAATTGTCCCCATGCAGAACCACCTGTCATTTCCATGGCAGAAATCATGGATTCTACTTCATCACTAAACATATATTTTGCTTTTTCTTTATTTCTTAAAATCATGGCACGATACTCAGCCACTACTTCGCTCTTTGCTGCTGCTGCGTCAATATCCTCTATCTTTGCTATAAATTGTTCTGCCGCCAGTTCTGTACCGACTGCATTATTATAAATACGGATAAGCCGGTTCATCTGTGCCATCAAATCTCCATTTTCCGTCTCAACCGCCTGACGCAAAGAGAGATATTCGCTTAATTTTCTTAATAAATGTGCCAGCTCCTCCTGTTTAAGCAGTAACGCTTCTGCCGAATCTTCCGGCTTGCCATCCTTAACCGCATCATAAAGCTCTACGAACTCTTTCTGTACCGCTTCATACTTCTTCATGTCCGCCTCATATGCCGGATCATCCAATCCTTTATAAAGCCCCTCTAAATTCCATTCTGTTTTCATCCCAACTTACCTCCGCTAACTGTTTTCTTTTTCCTAATTCTATTTTATATGGCTTCGTTTCACTTGCCGGTAATACCTTTTCCTAATATGTTACGGATTACATTTAGCAAGTTGTGCTTCTATCCATGTCTGTACACTTTCTGTCCTGCCGACTGTGGTGAGTGCTGTCTCAAAATCGTCCCAATACTGTTCATGATAGTATTGTAACAGCATGTCATTGCGCTGACTATTCTCAATATCTGCCAAATCACTCCGGTTGCCAAATTTACAGAAATATGCCAGTGCACAAAAATCCGGCTCTTCCCATTCGATTATTTCACAAATCATATGCTCCATGTTTTCCAGTTCACTTTGCAGCATCAGCCGATCTGCAGATTCATATTCTTTGGCTGCACGGTTTATATATGTATAAGTATCTGCAAAATCCATATCGTCTTTACGAATTGTACATTCATGAAAAACATCTGTAAACTCTGCCGCAAGCTCTTCCATGCATTTCTTAATCTGAGCAGCATCCTTTGTCTGCATCTCTCCAAGCATTTCTCTGATAAGCACAAGCCCTGCTGCCATCTTTCTTTTCGACACACAATAGCCCTCATGCTGTACACATGCCATAATCACCACTTCCTGCAGCAATTCCATCGCATTCTTAGCAGTGCGTTTCTCCATTCCGGAACTTATAAGTGATTTTGTCAGTTCTTTTGCTCCCTGCCGAATCTCTTTTTCTCGTTTCTTCTCTGCGCTTTGCCCAAATAATCCCATCTTCTTCTCCAATATGAAAATATCCCGCTTTACTCTTGCACACTCCGACATATTGCAGTCATGCGCGCTTTTCTTCGCAGTGCAAAGTATATGGCATCTATGCGCACTTCGGCGCGTATAATGTCTATTGACATTATACCATATTCTTCTAGTTATGTGTAAAAATTTCAATTTATGCCTGCATAAGCCTTTCCTATACATCTGTGGGGTAACTGTATTCATTTCTACCTTTTCATACCCCAAGCACTGACCTTTTTCCTCCATTTTCCGCCAAAACGGGGTATCTGCATCACCTGCATTTTGCCTATACCTCATCAAACTCTCTCTGCGGGGTATCAACAATTCATTACGTTTTCTAATACCCTTTTCCACAATTTAACATACATTTTTACACAAAAACAGGGTATAGGCATTTCTATTAAATACCTATACCCCACTGCTTACGGTAAATATTTTCTGCTATTTACATAGTCAAACTGCTATTGCTTATTGTACCAGTTCAGCCGAATATCTGACTTCCTCTATATTCAATACATCTGCCAATACAATCGATGCATCATTGTACTTAATCACACCATTTTCACAATAAATGGAATAAACACCGACTTCTGCAAGCTGTGCTATGGTTTCTGCGGACAACTCCTCTGCTACATATACCGGAAGAGCCTGCATCAACACATCTGCACAGCCTATACCGCTTCCATACGCATAAAAACTATCTGCTGCTGTTTTGGCTACACCATCAGCCACATCCACATAAGCTGTCCTTACCTCACCATTTGCCAGTGTATAATAATGCTGCCAGTCCATATCGCTCATCATATAGTCCCTGAAATACACCAGACTCTGCGGTCCTTCATACTGCATAACCGCTGCCTGATAAATTGTCTTATCTATCCGGTTATAAATATTAAACGAATAAGAACTATCGCCGGAATCCATTACTCTGACAAATCCGTCATAGCTGGAAATCGTACCGTGTGTATAACCTCTGTCAATCATAATTTCAGCAATGTAATCCGTCACAAATGCATTCTTCATCCAAAAGAAATCAATAAAATCAGTAATATAGTTCTCCTCGGCATATGTGAGGTACTCCTCTGAAACATACAGACATATCTTATTATCTCCCAGCAATTGTAAATCGACCATTTCTGCATTATTAGCAAAAGCTGCGATTTCCGCATAATCTGCTGACACCTCATCATTTAAGAGGGGATCAAAATATACAAGCTGTGAATCATCTTCACACAGAAAAATTTCATCATACTGATTGTATACCGGTGCCAGATAAAGGCTCCTGTTATCATAAGCATCAATCACCGAAAATGCCTTATACAGTCCCGCATCCACTTCAATTATCTCGTTTGGGTGCTGATTAATGTAACAGACATTATTCACCCCGTCAAACATTTCTTTGTTGTGAAACAATTTATGTGCCATCTCACATGCCTGCGTATACAGAACAGATAATGCCTTATTTTCCTGTGTTGCATTATCACTCTCACCCAAATTGTACATAAAAATAAATTCATTACCGCAATGTGTTTCTTCTGTAGAACCGGTTTCAATCTGATACCAGCCCGGCTCTTTTGAGAAAAAAGAATTTACACAAGATGCAAAAGCTGTTGCTGCTATTATAACAAATAGGATGAAGAAGCCGATTCTCCATCCTATGTTCTTGTCCGATAATTCGATTTTCTCAACACGTTCCAACTGCGGTAAATCTCTTTTACCACTTCTTCGACTCATGTTAATCCTCAATAAATTCTAATCACATTTCGTCAGCCGTCCAATCCGGCAGCCGACTCTGTGATTATATACAAACTATAATATTACTAACACTAATAATACTGCAAATAATGCCAACAGTACTAACAACGTAATGAGACCATATTTTACGCCTGTCATACAAGCCTTTGCATTCCGTTTATAGTGGAAATGCTTGAAAATCAAGCCTGCAATCAAACCGATTGGCAACAGTAAGAAAGAAAGTACTGAATACCATTTTGAACCCGTATCATGAACAGGAGTAATCAAAAACTCTTCTTCAGAAACAGTATGCACTTCCGCTGTCTCAGTATCCATATGAGAACCGGCAGCCAGTGCTGCTCTTCCTTCTTCTGTATCAGGGTCAACAATTGTAATCGTCTTTAACGGTACATTCTTTTCACGAATTGCCTTATATTCTTCGATTTCTTTCTTGTTACCGAATACAAAATGATTGTGTCCGATATCCACTAATTCCGGCTTATCTTCGCTATAGTCATGCATGCTCGGATCATAGGTATATAAAATCTTATTCTTCTCTAATTTCGGATCCGGAATCGGAATCGCTGAAATCAGGGAATGTGTATATGGATGCAGTGGGAAGTCAAATAACTCTTCGGCATCTGCAATTTCCACAATATCACCTTTATAAATAACACCAATTCGATCTGAGATAAAACGTACAACAGAAAGGTCATGTGCAATAAAAAGGTAAGTAACAGATTTCTCTTCCTGGAACTTCTTCATCAGGTTCAACACCTGTGCACGGATAGATACGTCAAGAGCTGAAATTGGCTCATCAGCAACTACTAATTCAGGTTCCATAACCATAGCACGTGCAATTCCGATTCGCTGACGCTGACCACCGGAAAATTCATGTGGATAACGTGTCAAATGCTCCGGTAACAGACCTACCTGTTCAATCATTTTCTCTACTTTTTCTGCACGGTCTGCTTCATTTTCATATAAATGGAAGTTATACAAACCTTCCGATACGATATAATCTACAGTCGCACGTTCATTTAAGGAAGCTGCCGGATCCTGAAATACCATCTGGATATTACGGATAACCTCACGGTCTAATGCACGAGAGATTTTTCCTGAAATCGGAACACCCTTGTACAAAATCTGACCTGCTGCTAACTGGTTGACACGGATAACGGCACGTCCGATTGTCGTTTTACCGGAACCGGATTCACCTACAAGCGAGAATGTCTCTCCTTTATAAATATCAAAGGAAGCATTCTTAACCGCTTTTACCGCATCGTCGCCTTTACCAAATGTAATATCTACATTTTTTAAAGACAATAATATTTCTCTACCATTTTCATCTAAAGGACCGCGTTCCGGGAAAAGGGATTTGCGTCCTTCTTTTTCTTTTATGCTCACAGTCAAAATCTCCTATATATTAAATGCTTCTACTAACTTCTCGTGAATATCCTGAATACCTTCCGGCTTCTCAATCTTAGGAGCTTTCGGGTCTAACAGCCATGTTTTGGCATAATGTGTATCACTCACCTTAAACATTGGCGGCTCTAACAGAGTATCAATCTTTAAACAGTATGGATTACGCGGTGCAAACGCATCACCGACAATATTATTATAAAGTGATGGCGGTGTACCTGTAATGGAGTAAAGCTTGGTATTTTTCTGTGCAAGCTGTGGTAAAGAAGAAAGTAATGCCCATGTATACGGATGACGCGGGTCATAAAATACTTCTTCTACTGTTCCAAGTTCTGCTATCTGACCTGCATATAATACAGCAACACGGTCAGCAATGTTTGCAACTACACCCAAGTCGTGTGTAATGAATACAATTGTATAATTGAACTCTTTCTGCAAATCCTTGATAAGCTTCAAAATCTGTGCCTGAATCGTAACGTCAAGAGCAGTTGTCGGCTCATCACAAATTAAAATCTTCGGCTGACATGACAATGCAATTGCAATAACAATACGTTGTCTCATACCACCAGAATACTGGAATGGATAATCATCAAAACGAGCTTCCGGATTCGGAATACCTACTTTATGCATCAAGTCAATCGCTCTGCGTCTCGCTTCCGCCTCTGAACAGTTCTGATGTTTGAGGATAATGGAGGTAATCTGCTTACCAATTGTGATAATCGGATTTAAGGATGTCATTGGATCCTGGAATACAGTTGCAATTCTGCTTCCTCGAATCTGACTCCAGTCCTTAGCATATTTAATCTTGGCAAGATTTAAGATACAGGTACCATGTAAGGTATCTTCTGTCTCATCCAGATAACGTACACGGAAAGCCACCTCGTCAAAGATTGCATTTCTTTCCGCATCATTATTCAAATCAACGCCCAGTCTCATTGCTTCTTTTAAAGCCTTTAAAAGACCGTTGAACAACTGTACCCTTTTCTTCATATTATATCTTCCTACAGAAAGATATACTTCTTTTGCAAGAACTTCGTTGCGGGCAATTGTCTCAGCAGAGATTTCATTCTGAATTTCTTTTTCATGCTTTGCTTTCAGCTCTGCCTTCTTTGCTTCAAACTCTTTTAAATATGCCGTATCCGCAGCCACAGCCGCTTTACGCTCTTTCGCATGCTGCTCTGCACGTTTTTCTATTTCTTTAATCTTAGCATCTAATTCTTTTAACTCTGCTTCGGCAGCTTTGATTTCTGCCTTCTGCTTTTTGGAGTTTAATGTTGTTTTATGGTTGAAAACATCCGCTCTCTTAGCGACTAATACTTTCTTTTCAGCGTCAATTGCTTCTACTTCTTCCTGTGTCAGACTTTCTTTTGCACGCTTCTCTGATTCAAGCTCTAATAATGCTCTGTAAGTAGCTGCACCAAATTCTAACTTAGAAGATTCATTTAAACTCTTTAACGCACGGTCAACCATTCTCCGCGCCGTAGCTGTAAGCTTTACGGATGTATCTGATAATTCGTCATCACTGAAAATAACACTTCCTTTATCAATAAAACCGTTGCTCTCTAACATTCCGGCAAATGTCTTTGTAAATACAGACTTACCGGAGCCGGATTCGCCTACGATAGCAATTGACTCATTCTCATAAATATCAAGGTCAATTCCACGAATTGCAGTAAGGATTCGACCACGAACACGGAACTTAACGTTTAAGTCCTTAATTGATAATAATACTTTCTTTTCCTGCATTCTAGCCACCTCTTACATATGTGTTCTTGGATCTGATGCATCACCAAGATTCTGACCTACTACATATAAAACAATTGTAATAATTGCTGCAACTGCTACAGGACTCCAGAATTCAAATTCCCAGCCCGGTGTTACCATGGCACTCTGCGCATCATAAATCAAACGTCCAAGAGACATCTCAGAAAGACCAAGACCGATATACGCAAGGAATACCTCGTATGAAATATAAGACGGAATCTCTACTGCAAGCTGCGTCACAATAATAGATGTCATAAACGGAAGGATATTCTTCATTGCAATCTTAAACGTTGAAGTACCCAGACATTTTGACGCAAGATTGTACTCTCTGTCACGAATAATAATAACCTGTGTTCTAAAGAAGTACGCAATATATAACCACTGTGTAATTGTCAAAGCAAATACCATTGTCCAGAAGCTTGGTGAGAAAATCATAACCATAACGGAGATTAACAGCGTATATGGAATATTACCGATAACATTATAAAGTGTCATCATAATAGAATCGATTCTCTTTGAAAAGCCCCAAATTGCACCAACGATAACACCAATCGTCATATTAATTGCCGCACAGACGAATGCAAGTGAAATAGAAATACGTGCACCATTCCAGATTGCATCAAATGTAGAGTTACCTGCTGCTCCAGCGCCAAGAATCCAATGAATATTATAACCGAATTTCTCCATCGCCACTGCCGGTTTCAAATGCTTTGCCGTTGCATCCATCAGGTTACCGAATTTATCATATTCTACAAACACCGGATAGATATAAGCAAATGCAATTACTACTGCCAAGAGTGCTAAAATCACGATATTAAATTTATTTTTGAAAAATACACGGAATACTGACTGCCAGTAAGAATACTTCGGGGCAGCAATTTTCTCAGATTCCACATCACTGTGATCTATCACTGAGAATAATTCTTCTTCCGTCATACCCAGTTGTTCTAAATCATAATTCATAATTATACCTACCTGCCTTTCGTTGAGAATGAAATTCTCGGATCTACCAATGACATCAGTATATCACCTGCAATAATGGATACCACTGATAAAATTGCATAGAATAAGGCTACACCAACAATAACACCATTATCATACTGTCCGATCGCGTTGATCAACAGACCACCGGTACCAGGAACAACATATACACGCTCTGTAATGAACGCACCTGTCATAGCAAACAATACACTGCTTGGGATACCATGTATAATCGGGATTGCTGCATTCTTCATAATATGCTTTGTGAAAATCTCTGTCTCTGTCAAACCGCCGGAACGTGCAAATTTTACATAATCAGAATTCATCTGATCAATCATGTAACGGCGCATCCATTTCATTAAATTAGCCATAGACGGTAATGCCAGTGAAACAATCGGAAGCACATACATTAAAGTAGTAACATTCTGCATTTCAAAAGTTGTCGGAAGACCAAATACACTGCCACCGATTGCTTTGAAAATGAAGATATATGCAAGTGACGGAACTGCTGAAATAAATACAATGTAAGCCGTCAGAAGCTTGTCTATTCCTTTGTCTTTCTTTCTCGCCATAAGAACACCCAGCGGAAGACCCAGCACATATGCCGCAATTGTAGCAATGATACCGATCACAAAAGAATAACCCATTTTAGAGAATCCTGCTTTTACCGTTGTAACATTCGTATAATCATCTTCAAATCGTGTCGCATTTACCGGATTTGATACAAGTGATCCTGATGCATAAGTTGCTGTATGCAGGTCATCTGCACTTTCCTCTACGAGTCCGGTTGGATACGTAATCGTTGATTTCACGTAAGACCCCTGGGTCTGAGTCATAGTTGCAAATACATCAATACCCTTATTTACAGAGTAAGATGTTCCCAGATTTATTGTAACAATATTTTGATGAATATATGGAAATTTCGAATTCATGTACAACAGATATTTATGCTGTGTACCATTACCGATAATTGCCGGAGAAACCTTCTCTCCGCCATAAACAGGGTCATATAATGTAAAGGAGATACCTCTTTCGCCTACATCTCCTTGTACGGCATTAACATTATCAATTGCGATTAAGTTTCCGAAGTAATTTAATAAACGTTTACCTAACGGAACATCTTTATACACAAATAACTGTGGCTGTCCGCCATCAGCGTACTTTTTACCAAGAGTAACAGCATCAAGACGCTTCACCTCATATCCCTGTGAGGTATAGTACTCTTTAAATTGTTCAATATATACTTTTGCAGCTGCAGAGTCATTTGCCTCTGTTTTACCAATTGTAACTACGGATGCTTTTGTCTCTTCATCTAATTCCCCATTCGCTACAAGCATGTTGATATAATCCGCGTAAGTAATATAATCCAGATATCCGTACTCTTCCCACTTCTGGTACTTATAAGTAACCTTTGCATTATTATTCATATGGGAATATGTCGAATCCTGCGCAAAAATAAGGTTACGGTCCATCATAGAATAAATCATAACCATTACAATTGCCACTACCGCCACTGCGGAAAATAAACCAAATGCCAAACGTTTTAATAAATATTTTGCCATAATTTGTCTCTCACTAAAACATTGCAAGAGAACGGACCCTCTGCCCGTTCTCTCGCAACTTAATCATTTACATTCAATAACGTATCTTAATTTTAGTAGATACCGCAGCACTTAGCCATATATCCTGCATATTCAGGAAGCATTGTATCTAAGTAAGACTGTGGATCACCATAGTCAGGACCCCAACCGGATAAGTCATACATATCATAGTTTGCTTCGTAACCATATGATGTATAGTATCCTGCGTAGTACCATTCATTGTTATCTGTACAAGCTATAAGGTTTACAACTACCTTACCACCAAGAACTGACTCGATAGACTGTTTGTAAACGTTTGCTCTGTTTACATAGTACTCAGCATTTGATGCATATGGATAATCGAATACGATTGGATTCTCTGCTGAAACTTCAACACCTGTTGCTGCAAGTTCTTCAATAGCTGCTTCTAATTCAGCAACTGCTGCTTCCGGATTGTACCATCCGTCAAAACCATCAGAACCGTTTGCCGCACCATCTTTGTATACTGTCATTACAACACCGTCAGCATCGATCTGTGCCTGAACGATTTCACCGTATGCTGTCTGAGCCGGGAATGTTGTAGGTGTACCATTGATGTCAATTGTTACTTCCTCATCCAGGAATACGAACTGACCCGGTGTATATGAGTTTCTCAATGAGTTTAATTTTAAATCTTCACCGTTTGTCTGTGCATTGTATGTTGCTCTGTCTACTGCGAAAGAGATTGCACGACGGAAGTGAACGTTATTCATAGCTGCGTTTGTTCTCTCAGCGTCTTCTACTGTCTGAGTAGAAACAACTGTTGTTGTGTCATTTGTATTAGCAAATGCACTACGATTTAAGTTATAGAAGCCCATGTATGATGTAGCATCTGTATCAGAGATGTATGCTAATGTATCGAATACACCATCTGCTTTAGCCTTCTCTAAAGAAGAAGTATTCAGGCTTGCACCATCAATCACACCTGACATTGTATCATCATATGTCTTGTTAGCATCTGAACCATCTGCATATAAAGCTGTAAGTTTTGTAACGTTCATATTTGCTTTATTCCAGTATGTCGGGTTTGTATCAAATGCAATTGTGTTACCTGCTGTAAAGTTTGTGATAAGGAATGGTCCACAGTAAGCAATATTATCTTTTGTCTTACCATACTGATAATCTGTTGCACCTGTATCATATTCTGCACCGAATTTACCACCCTGTGATTCGTAGTAAGAACGACTCATAGGAGCAAAAATGTTATAACTTAACATTGTCAGGAAGTATGTGCATGGCTCTTCTAATGTGTATGCTACTGTATAGTCATCAACTGCCGTTACACCTACTTCAGCGAAATCTGTGATTTCACCGGCAATGTATTCGTTAGCACCTGCGATAACACCCTGAATTAAGAATTCAAGACCGCCCATAGCATCCATCATATGCTGCATACCTGCAACAAAGTCATCTGCTTTCACTTCACCAACTTCACGTCCCTGAGAATCTACCCACTTCACACCTTTACGAAGGTTGAATGTATAAGTAAGACCATCATCAGATATAGAATAGCTTTCTGCTAATGCCGGCTGTAATGTACCTTCCATATCATATTCCATTAAACCGTCATATGTGTGAACAAGTACTTCTGAGTCAACAGCCTTTGATGTAGCAAGTGCATCCCATGTCTCCGGGTCACCTGTGTATGGATATGAATATGAATCTTTAATTGTATATCCTTTTTCTGTCAGGTAAGATTTCACGAATTCTTCATATGTGCCTGTACCTTTTACTTCAGACCATTTTTCTTTCATTACATCTCTGTCTGCACTTGTAATTGGTTCTGTTGTAACGATTACACGATAGTAACGGTATTCATCATTACCCCAAAGTGCATATGGAACTGTATGCGGTGCCACTCTGGAAATTGCATATCTACCACCTTTAGTAGAAATTGGAAGCATAACTGCTGATTCCAGTAACTTTGCTTCTGAAACTGCCATTAATGCAAATCTCTCGGAAATAGTCTCTGCTTCTTTTGCACTTTCGTAAATACTTAAGAAGTCGCCTAATGCTGCCTGATATACTTCAGCAGATTTTGCGTCATGTGTGGAAACATCAGCAGTTATCACATCTTTTGCTAACTCTGTTCCCTTGTTGTCTGATACAACTGTGTTGTTTGCCTCGCTATTGTCTACTGTGCCGTTATTACCGCCGCCACAAGCTGTCAACATTGTTGACATTGCAAGACCAAGAGCGAGAACTCTCTTAGAAATCTTTGTCATAATTTCCCTCCTTCGGCAACCATTAATGATATGTCGCCTGATTTTAAAATATATAAAGGTCACACCGTGTAAGCATCTCCCACTTTGTCACGGCATACCCCTTTACCGGAAGTTACGGGGGCTGCTGTATAAGCTGTACAGCAAATCCCTAATAAATAAAAAGTGCCCATAGGTTCTATCGCCCATCGCACTTCACAAATACAGTTGTTTGCGTGTTGCGCACAACACTTTTACTATTATACACAGAATTTGAAATTTGTCAACATCTAAGAGATTCTATTCTCTGTTATAAATAATCAAACGATACAAACTATTTGTGAAAAATATCTATTTTTTTGTATAGGTGTATTATACCTTAGCCAATTGCAATGTCAATGCATAATCGTATACAATCATACAAAAATACTTGTTTTTTCACTATTTTTTTGAATTTTCATCTGCTATAATAAATTCCGGTTATAATAATGATTATACCAAAGAATATTTATGCGAATCGAGGTTTGTTTTATGATTACAACAGATGATGTACTAAATATGAATTTTTATAAAAAAGAAAAATTTACCGGCAGCTACAAAGGGATGCGCTACCTTTTAAAGAAAGATACCGAAGAAGAGCGTACTATTTTCCGCTGTTATATCTGGCCCGGCCCGTATAACTTTGCCTCCACACCGGACGAACAGAAAACGATGGCAGTCTTTGACTTCACCGCAGAAGGAAAGCAGCAGGCAGTTGACTGGATGAACGAGCAGTGGGCAGCAAAAGACAGCTGGACATGTCTCGGATAGCTATCTTTTGCCGGCGAGCTCGTTCCGGTACAGTGTCTCCACCTCTGCGCACACCTGCTGCAGGCTGCATGCCTTGCAGTCCATATTCACTTTGTTCAGCAGATGATCCAGTGTTCGTGTAATCTGTTCCGATTTTTCCGCCAGTTTTGACAAGTCCTCATATGCAAATTCCGGTTCTGTAACGAAAATGAGTTTAACTGCTTCTACTGCCGGATGCTTATGATATTCCTTTAGGAAAAGACTTCCAACCTTTGCGAAATTCAATCCCTCTTTGATTGCATCTTTGCTGATACGCACTGCTTCCCGCTGGTTCGTGGCAGAAATCCGCATCATAAATCCCTTGGGATTCAGGTGATAGCGGGTATATTCTATCTTGCGGATTGCCTGATACTGGGCATTTGCATCGCCCATTTCTCCGTTTTTGACGCGCACAAGTGCAATCCGGGCATACGGTGTATCTCCTTTTAATTCCGACAAATCTTTTCCGCAGAGCCATACTTCATCACCGGGCACAGTTTCTTCCTTATCTGTCAGAAAAATACCACTGACACAAGGCAGCCTGTCTCCGCCAAGTTCGTATGCCATATCACTTCGGAATATCAACTGATTTTTGCCTTCGTCCTGCCAGCGTGCATCCTCCTCACTTATCAGAAGTCTGCGCATATCAAACGATTGCATCCGCTCTGCCAAAGTGCCAATACATTCCTCATATAACTTCATAACTATAATTTCCGTTCTCTTTTTCTTCTGTCATAAAGCTTGATAAGAAACGGATGAACTGCTGCCATCAGTTTCATATCCAGATTGAAAAAATACACTACAAACGAAAGCACAAACAGGCAGACAAATACAATTGCTGCAATAAAAATTATTTTTAACAGTAATCCCATTCTAATCACTCCTTATTTTCTCAATTCTTCGCCATACCTTTTTGACGTGCAAATTCTGCTGCACCCAAAGCTCCCATAAGCTGCGGGTCAATCGGAAGGTCAATTACTTTTAATCGGAGTACCTTTTCGATGGCATCTTTTAATCCCGCATTTTTCGCACAGCCTCCGGTCAGCGTAATTTTATCAACCGCACCTGCCTTTTTCGCCATAACAAAGCATCTCTTCGCAACAGAAGTTTCGATTCCTGCCGCTATCTCATCCATTGGTTTGCCCTCTCCAACCAGTGAAATAACCTCACTCTCTGCAAATACCGTACACTGGGCAGTAATCGGAATTACATTTTTGGCTTTTAAAGAAAGCTTTGAAAATTCATCCAAATCCATTTCAAACGCTCTTGCCATTGCTTCAAAGAAGCGTCCGGTTCCTGCTGCACATTTATCATTCATTGCAAAGTTTAATACCGTACCGTCCGTATCTACCGAAATTCCCTTTACGTCCTGTCCGCCAATATCAATAATCGCTTTTACGGATGGGTCTGCTACATGTACACCCATTGCATGGCAACTGATTTCTGAAATGTTTTCATCTGCAAAAGGTACTTTGTTACGTCCGTAACCCGTACCTACCAGATATGTCAAATCCTCTGCCGTATGAAGTTCCGGAACTTTTCCGATTGCTTCATTTAACGCATCCTGCGCACTCAGCACAGAATTAATTCTACTTCTAAGTGTTACATCTGATACTATTTTTCCGGTTTCGTCTATGATGACACATTTTGTAAATGTACTTCCGGAATCACATCCACCAAAATATTTCATACCTTTTCTCTCCAATCTATGTCCTAACGTATCCTTTTACCAGGATAATGCATCATCTATCACTTCTAATGACGGGTCTATCGGCTCTTCACGAAGAACCGAACGCATATAGCGGTTTACATCATCTCGGATATTCTGTCTTGGAATAACACGCGGATCCATTAAATCGTGATTTACCCACACAAGCTTAATACCATGCTCTCTTGCACGTTCTTCAAACAGACCATGCATACCATCCAGTGCCTTACAACTGATGTGCTCCCACAAAATAACCATATCTGCATTATAATACTCACAGAAACGCCACAAATCATCCAGTAATACTTCATAACCGCCATGTGTACGGTTACGCATAATCATCTCCTGATAAAGGCGCGCAATATCATAAATTGCCTGTTCCGGGTCATCCTCGGACACCTGATCCAAATATACAAGACTCAACATATCTACTAACGGTAAAATTCCCCAGCAGTTCTGCAGCCATGGTAAAAAGTCTGTATAGTACTGTGACTGCACACCCCAGATAATGGCACGGTGACGATACTCCGGCACAAGCATTTCTTTCTCTGCAAATGCTTCCTGTGCCAATTTTGTAATCCTTCTGTCCGCTTCCACAAAGGCAGGTACACGTCCGGCAATCGCCATATATGTTGTTTCTGAATACAAAGCTAAATTTGCCCCAATTACCTGTGGAAAATCAGTACGTGACATTTCCATCCACTCTACACGGTGGCGGGTTTCTTCGTTAAAACGCTTAATGTTCTCAAAGTAAGCATTCCAATCCCACTTTTCGCCCGTACAGTCTTCAATAAATTTAATCGCGTTACGAATTTCCTGTGCTGCATATTCCTGCACGCCATCTTCTGTATGACGAAGCGGTGCTGCAATCTGGAAACACGGAATACCCTCCTGCTCGTAACGTCTTGCCATAATACCGTTTCCCATAAGCGAACCGTCACAGGTTGTATTACACTGAAGCACACATGCGCCAAAGATTGGAATATCATCATCAATCACGACACCGGCTTCTGCCGCAGGCATCGGACATACATCGCCCGGCATTCCCATTTCCTGTACCACATCCAGATAATGTGTCACCGCATCTCCCTGCAAAAGAACCGCTACATATACGGCTGCCGTCTCCCAGCTTACGCTCTTTAAGTTCGGGAAGCCACACATAATCGTGAACATTTCATTTTCATCCAGAACGACGATTTTCTTAGAAAATTCTTTGTCGTTTCCACAGTTTTTGTCCGCACGGAATGCATTGGTCAATAACAATGCTACATCCTCTGCTACAAGGTCATATTCCTCATGTGCAATTCGCAGATGTTTTCCGCGAAGACCTACCGTATGCTTATCAATCATCATCGGTACTGCCAGATAATTCGCCATCCAGCGATAACGGAAAAAGCCTTTGATATTCGCCGGCTTTGTCATAAATTTCAGCAGCATCCACATAATCTTAAGCCATCTTGTATAATCATAAAAAGTGTCTTTTACACCTCGCCATTCACGGCGTTTGCGTACTTTGCCGCCGCTGTAAAGACTGCCAAGTTTCTCACTTCCGACTGTTTTGCCCATTATCTGCCACCTCCCTGGATTTTCTTAATTTCAATACTTTCCACGAAAGCCTGCACACGGGTACGAATCTGACCGGAATTTCCAACTGCATACGGCCGGTCAATGGAAAGTACCGGATAGTTGTATTCCTCTCTCATAACATAAGTACCGACAACACGCTCATATGCCCATGGGTCACAGAATTTCATCTGTTCATAAATAATGCCGTCCGCTTTATATTCTTTTGCAATCTCGTTCACATATTCCCTGCGGCGGTTCATCTTTTCCATATTCAT
>CAYMTX010000022.1:0-22747 GCA_964393475.1 uncultured Roseburia sp.
TAGAAGGTCTGTAGTTTAAGTCGTAAGATACGATTGTGCCGTATTTCTTAGCAGCCTTACATGCAGCGATAACTGTCTCACAAGCCTGTTCAGATAAAGCAGCGTAGATACCGCCAGTGTGTAACCATCTTACACCAAGTGTACCGAAGATATAATCGAAATCGAAATCATCCGGTGTAGCTTTTGAAATAGCTGTGTTAGCACGGTCAGAACATCCTACTGCACCACGGATACCATATCCTCTTTCTGTAAAGTTGATACCGTTACGGCATACACGTCCGATACCGTCTGTCTTCATCCATTTGATAAGAGATGTATCAACACCACCCTGAAGGATGAAGTCTTCCATTAACATACCTACTTCGTTATCAGCGAAAGCTGTGATAACTGCTGTCTTTAAACCGAAACATCTGCGAAGACCACGAACTACGTTATATTCGCCGCCGCCTTCCCATGCGCGGAACTGTCTTGCTGTACGGATACGTCCTTCGCCCGGATCGAGACGAAGCATAACTTCACCGAGAGATACCGCATCAAATGCACATTCTTCCTTTGGTCTTAAATTGAAATCCATATTTTTTCTCCTTCTAAAAATAAATAGAAATATGTTTGCTTAGGAAAAAACTCCTACTTCAATTTTACTTGCTAATGAAAATTTGTCAACATTTACGATTGTATTTTTTTAGGAAATATCGCAGGGAAAACTGAAAAAGGAGCTTTTGTGTACTTGTGAACTTACATATGGGTAATTTCACGATATGCAGAGGGTGTTGTTTGGTATTGTTTTTTAAATTCTGCGATAAAATAACTAACAGTTCCGAAATGAAGCTGTTCTGATATCTGGGCAATAGAGTTATCAGTATTTGTCAATAGGAAACAGGCGTGTTTTAATTTTTCAAGCTTGATAAATGTTTGGATAGAAAGTCCTTTTTCTTTTTTATATTTATGTGAGAAATAGTAAGGGGTATAGTCAAATTCGGCAGCTAATTTTTCTAAATCAATGTCATTTTCAATATTCAAAATGATATATTCTTCCACGTCAACTAAGAAATGAGAATGCTGCGATGTTTTTAACTTTATGTTGTGTACACGATTTGAAAAATCTTCTAACATAGCAATATTAATAGAAGAAAGATTCGTGAGGGTAGAAGCAGCTTCTATCTTTTGTGTGTAGGCGGCTTCTAGTGCATAAGCGGCAGAGATGGGAAGTCCACCATGAACCGAAGCTCGTACACAGAGTGCGAGTTCAAAAAGAGAAAGATTTTTTTTGTTTCGAATACTGTCGTTTGGACATAATTTTCGCAAGGCAATCCGGTCAAACTGAAAAACAATTTTTCGAATGTTTTTACGTTGTCCTTTCTTTACCGCTTCATAAAGACGTTGTTCACAAAGCCAGCAATTTTTAAGGTTTTCTTCGGTCTCTTCTGTCATGATAGAAATTTTTTCTTCCGGTAATTTGGAATCAAAAATAGTGTCTTTCAGACAGGTTTTTTCTCCGGTTACGGCGTAATAAAACATTTGAGAATATTGCAAAAAACTATGAAAAGATAAAACCGGAATAGTTTCAATTTGTTTAACCAGTTGTTTACGTGTGCCGGAAGAAACTTTGGACAAAATATGGTTGATTTCAGTACGGGGAGCCTGCTGTTCTATAATGGGACCCAGAATATGAAAATAGCATTGGTGATGTATGACAGACCAGGTAATCCCTAATGGAGCACCGATTATAACTAAAGTATCGTGTGTTTTGGTTAAGGAAAGTAAATGATTGTGCAGAATGTGTTCTTCAAAAATATTGATTTCACGTTTGGGAAAGTGAAGAGAACCATTTTCGTTAAGACATGAGTAATCTAAAGGTAGTACGCAATGTATGTAGGACAAAAATGATTGATTTCCGGATTCATATAAAACTCCTTTCGTTAAAAAACAATATATTTCACTAATATACGATAACATATAAAAATGGAAAATGCTATAATAGAAAAATATTAAGGAATATCTGTGGAGGGAATATTATGGGTACAATGAAATGCGGAGTGTATTATGGTATTGAGAACGTAAAATTGGAAGAACGGGAAATACCGAAATTAGAAAATGAAAATGATGTATTGGTAAAAATTCTGAGGGCTGGCATCTGTGGTTCAGATACAGGTGCGTATTGGCATGGTGGTCTTCGCTATGGCATTTACAAAGGTTGTATTTTCGGTCATGAATTTGTCGGAAGGATTGTGGAAAAAGGTGCGAATGTTGCAGACGATATTCAAGTGGGAGATATTGTATTTGTAGAGCCTACCAAGTCAAAACGGGGCGGCATGTTCCTGGCAGATGTATGTGGTGGATTTGCAGAATACGTAGTTGTAGAAGATGCGAAGAAGGAATATAACATTTTCCCATTGAAAAAAGATGTAGATTTAGATGTTGCAGCAATTATTGAACCGCTTGCAGTCGGAACGCAAGGGGCATTATGTACAAATCCAAAGGAAGAGGATAATGTAGTTGTACTGGGAGCCGGTTCTATTGGCTTGTGTGCCGCTGCAGGTCTTATCAATCATGGAATTAAAAATGTTATTGTGATAGACAGAAATGACTGGAAATTAGAAAGAGCCAGAAATCTGGGTGCAAAGACAATTAATTGTAAAACGGAAGATGTTGCGGAGAGATTATGCGAATTGTGTGGCGAGTTTAAGGCAAATAAGATGAATCCTGCGTATATTGACCCAAATGTTTTTAAGGTGATTGGAGAAATGGCGGCAGAAGCCGGAATGGACCCTACAAAGCGTGTGACGGTGAAACGACCGAATGTACAGTTATATGTAGATTGTGCCGGAGCGAAGGATTTACTTGTTATGGCGCTTGGGCTTTGCGCAGAAGGTACGAAATATTCTGTAGTGTCAGTATATACAGAGCCGGTTCCATTTCCTGGTGGAATGTTCATGGATGAACCTCAAATTGTGGGTTCAGCCGGTTACACCAAAGAAACTATTTTGGAGGTAATCGATCATGTTGAAAATTATAGAACACCTTTGAAGAATATTATTACTTCATACTATCCGTTGGAAGAGTTTGAAACTGCGATGGAAAAAGCGGCAGTAAAAGCAAATAAAAACATTAAAGTAGTTGTTAACTGTGAATAATTGAGTAGCCTCCCGGTTGATGCGAGATTATCTTGCTGACCCGGAGGCTTTTATTTTTGTTGACAAGATATAAAAATAAAACAAAAAAAGATAAGATTTATGCAATTACAATCAAATAGAAGCGTGCTATAATTATATTATAAGTAGCATTGCTGGCAGGTTGCGGGAGATTTTACCCGGAACGAAAGCAAGTGTTACAATATATCTGATAATAACAAAGATGTAATTCAGAAAGGGGTTTACAACATGCGCGAAATGAAATTGATGACAGAAGCTCGTTTTGGAAAATTTGGAGAGCTGCTTGTTCCGGTAGCACTTCCACACACATGGAACAACTTAGACGGACAGGACGGTGGTAACGATTACTGGAGAGGAATCGGTACATACGAAATTGACCTTCCGAATCCGACAGCGGGCAAGAAACAATATATTGAATTACAGGGTGCAAACCATGTAGCAACTGTATACTGCAATGGACGTGAATTAGGCACACATAAAGGTGGTTTTTCTACATTCCGTTTTGATTTGACACCGGCAATGAAGCGGGAAGGCAATGTATTGACCGTTGTTGTAAGCAATGCAGTAAGTGATATTTACCCACAGACAGCAGATTTCACATTCTACGGCGGTTTATACCGTGATGTGAATTTTATAGAAGTAAACGAAGCACATTTTGATTTATTAAAAGACGGTACATCCGGTGTATTCGTAACACCGCATTGCTCCGGTAATACACGTTTTGATTTATTCCCGATTGGCGGCGACTTTATTTCTGTTGAGATTAAAGATGCAGAAGGAAACGTAGTGGCAACAGGCGGCGTAGATGCGTGTGACCATGCAAACCTTTTGATTTCCGTGAAAGAACCGCATTTGTGGCATGGTGTGGAAGATCCATACTGTTATACAGCCGTTGCAAAATTGTTAGTGGGCGAAGAGGTTGCGGATGAAGTGGAAGTAACGTTCGGTTATCGTTCTTTCCATGTTGACCCGAATACCGGTTTCTGGCTGAATGGCAAAAATGTTCCGCTTCATGGTGTAAGCCGTCATCAGGATCGTCTGGATAAGGGCTGGGCAATTTCAAAGGCAGACCACGAAGAAGATATTGCATTAATCAAAGAATTAGGTGCAAATACGATTCGTCTTGCACATTACCAGCATGACCAGTATTTCTATGATTTGTGTGATAAGACAGGCTTTGCACTTTGGGCAGAGATTCCGTTTATTTCCAAATTCATTCCGACTGAGGAAGCATACGAAAATACAATCAGCCAGATGATTGAATTAGTAGCGCAGAATTATAACCATCCGGCAATTTTCTTCTGGGGTATTGCAAACGAAATCCTTATCGGTGCTGACAATGAACCGTTACGTAAGAATTTAAGAGACTTAAATGATATTGCAAAATCTATGGATCCAAGCCGTCTGACAACCATTGCAGAGGTTTCAGCAACACCGATGGATTCAGAGCATGTTTATATGACAGATGTTGTCAGCTATAACCATTACTTCGGATGGTACGGTGGGGATGTATCGCAGAATGGACCATGGCTTGATAAGTTCCACGCATTGAATCCGGATATTCCGCTTGGTGTGTCTGAATACGGTGCAGAGAATATTACAAAATGGCATTCAGCAACACCGATGAATCATGATTATACAGAGGAATATGCTTCTCATTATCATCATGAAATGTTAAAGACATTTGCAACCCGCCCATATCTGTGGAGTACTCATGTATGGAACTGTTTTGATTTTGCAGCAGATGCACGTAATGAGGGTGGTGTAATCGGACGTAATAACAAGGGACTGATTACATATGACCGTAAACTGAAAAAAGATGCATTCTTTATTTATAAGGCATACTGGAATCCGGAACCGATGGTATATGTAGCAGGTCGCCGCTTTGCAGACAGAGCACCGGAAGAACGTGATATTACTGTTTATACAAACTGTGATGAAGTAACACTCGTAGTAAATGGTGTAGAAGTAGAGACAAAGGCAGCCACAGACCATGCAGTTGTATTTGAAAATGTGGCATTAAACGACGGTGCAAATACAATCACAGCAAAAGCAGGTGACGTAGAAGATACGATTACTTTAAATGGAGTGGCAGAACATAAAGCAGAGTATACATTACCTGACCTTGCAGAGGCAATGGCAGTCGGTAACTGGTTTGACGATATCTCAGATGATGATGACAGCGAGGAAATCGAAATTATCGAAGGTTATTATTCTGTCGAAGATACCGCAGGCGAGGTACTTGCAAATGAGGAATGTTTAAAAATTGTAAAAGGCTGGTTTATGCAGTTAGGCAATCTGACAATGGCTTCTATGCTGACAACCATGCGTGATATGATGGGTGATAGAAAAATCAGTCAGTTAGGTTTAGGCGGAGCTGCTTCTAAGAAAGATCAGGCAAAACTGAACCGCCAGTTAAACAAGATTAAAAAATAAAACAAATAGGAGGATTTTACAATGGTTTCATCATTACTTTATCCACGTGTAACAGCAACACGCCGTGTTGTTTCATTAGACGGTATGTGGAAATTTCAGTTTGACCCGTCGAGTGAAGGTGTTGCTTCTAACTGGACAGCAGGACTTCCTGCTCCGTGTTCTATGCCTGTACCGGCAAGTTTCTGTGATATTTTCACAGATAAAGACAGCCGCGAATATACAGGTGATTTCTGGTATGAGACAGATTTTTTTGTACCGGGTGAATGGGAAGAGAAGGATGTTGTGATTCGCTTTGGTTCTGCAACACATACAGCAAGAGTATTTGTAAACGGAACAGAAGTGGCAAGCCATGTTGGCGGCTTTTTACCATTTAATGTTTGCGTAAATGATGTTGTAAAATATAATGAATACAACAAACTTTCTGTTTTAGTAAACAATGAGCTCAGTGAGACGATGGTTCCGTGTGGTAAGACAATAACCTTGTCCAATGGCAAAAAAGTAAGCAAGCCATATTTTGATTTCTACAATTACGCAGGACTTCAGAGACCGGTGAAATTACTTTGCCTGCCAAAGGAAAGTATTACAGATTTTACAGTAAATCACCGTATAGCAGGAGCTGATGCTGAGGTTGATTATATTGTTGAGACAACGGGTGAACATAACGCAGTTGTAGAAGTTTACGATGCAGAAGGCAATAAGGTAGCAGAGGCTTCCGGCAAGACCGGCACAGTTGTTGTAAAGAATGCAAAATTGTGGAATGTACATGCTTCTTACCTTTACAAATTTGTTGTAAAAATCGTAGATGGCAATACCGTATTAGATGAATACTATGACATGATTGGTATTCGTACCTTTGAAGTAAAAGGCGGACATTTCTTATTAAATGGCAAGCCGGTATACTTAAAGGGCTTTGGTAAGCATGAAGATTCTGATATTCGCGGTCGTGGTCTGGATATGGTTACTGTAAAACGTGACTTTGAATTAATGAAATGGATTGGTTCGAACTGTTTCCGTACAAGTCATTATCCATACGCAGAAGAAGTTTATTATATGGCAGACGAAGAAGGCTTCTTAATTATTGATGAGACACCGGCAGTCGGTTTAATGGAAAGTACAATGAACTTTATGGCGGCAAATTATGGAACGGGTCAGAAAGTAACATTCTTTGAAAAAGAGACAACACCTGTTTTGTTAGAGCATCATAGAGAAGTATTAAAGGACATGATTAAGCGCGATAAGAATCATGCATCTGTTATCGCATGGAGTATCTTAAACGAGCCGGAAACAAATCATGAAAGTGCAACACCTTATTTCGAGAACTTATTCAACTATGCACATGAACTTGATGTTCAGAAACGTCCTCGTACGTTTGCAGTAGTTATGATGAGTCTGCCGAATACATGTAAGTGTTGGCATTTAAGTGATTTTGTAAGCTTAAACCGTTACTATGGCTGGTATGTGATGGGTGGTCCTGAAATTGCAGAGGCAGAGGAAGCATTCCGTAAAGAAATGGACGGCTGGGCAGCAATCAGAGGTGAGCGTCCGTTCATCTTTACCGAGTACGGTGCAGATACAATGCCGTCTGAGCACAAGCTGCCAAGCGTTATGTGGTCACAGGAATATCAGAATGAATATTTAGATATGTGCCACCGTGTATTCGACAGCTATGACTGGGTGCAGGGCGAATTAGTATGGAATTTTGCAGACTTCCAGACAACAGAAGGCATCTTACGTGCAAACGGCAACAAGAAGGGTATCTTTACTCGTCAGCGTCAGCCGAAAGATGCGGCATACCACTTCAAGGCAAGATGGGACAGCCTTCCGGTAGATTATAAGGGTGATAAATAAGAGATCAAAGAAGCAAAAAAATCACGATCTGTTTCTTTTATGTTACAGTAATAGGTGACATTTACTTCAGGGTCAGTCAGAGGGACGTAGCTGCGTCCCTCTTTTTCTTTTGGCATTTCTTTTGCCATTTCAATCGTGAGATCGGTAGAAAAGGCAACTAAAACAGAGGACTTCCGCAGCTCATGCAAGGTTACGGCATCGTTTTGTACAAAAAACAGCGAATCCGGCATTTTCTGTTTGCAGATTTCTTCCCAAAAACCAATATTGGATAAAATAAGAGCATTCTGTCCGTTTAAATCATGTAAAGAAAGTTCTGTCCTTTGAGCCAGCGGATGCTCCGGCGGCAGTGCGGCATAAAGATGCTCTTCTAAATACGGAAAAGAGAGAATGCCGGATATATTGAATGGCTCTGTTGTAATAATTATCCGGTAAATATTATTGAGAAGACCGGATAATAGCTGCTTTGCAGATTTCACCTCCGATTGTATCGTCATATCGGAATAGGTTCTGGATAGAATCGGATTGAGATGCCATAACGGGGCAGGAGCACAGGAACCCATGCTTAATATGTGGCGGCTTCGTTCAAACGTTTGTAATCCGGAAGTCATATGCTCCACTTCATTTATAATTTTTTTCGCATATGTTAAAGCCAGCTCACCACTCTCATTAAAAGTCAGCTTATTTTTCTGACGGATAAAAAGAGGAACTTGTAATTCAGTTTCCAACCGCTGCATAGAACGGCTTAAGGCAGGCTGGGAAAGATGAAGTGTTTCGGCCGCCTTTGATATAGTGCCGGTTTCGGCAATCGAGATTAATTGGATAAGCTGGTTTAATTCAAGCATGTAAGAATCTCCTTTCGTATGTATATGTAATCATCAAGTCTGTTGATGTTAGCTGTGGAAGATACATATAGTTTCAGTATGCGTTTAGATTATAGCACAATGCGAAATAGATATTGTACTTTTTTTGTGAATTTTACTAATATTTATATTATAGTTGGGAAAGGAGTATATGATATGGAAAAGAAAAAGAGGTCTGTATGGAAAATCATATTAATCGTCGTTTTATGTGTAGCGGTTATACTGTTTGCAGCGGGATTTGCTATGATGAATTATTTTCGGAATATGATGGGCGGAACAGTAGAACGGACAGAAGAACATTCGGATAAGCAGGTGGAAGCAGTAGGAGAAAATACATCAACTGTTTATATGACAACGGAAATTACACCGGAGGCTTTAATGAAAGTTTATGAGGCCCTTGGTGTCAAAATGCAGGGAGACAATATTGCTGTAAAGTTATCAACCGGTGAATCGCCGGCAAGCAATTATCTGGAGCCGGATTTAATTAAAGACCTTGTGCAGTCGGTGAATGGAACGATAGTAGAATGTAATACGGCATACGGTGGTTCCAGAGCAGAAACAGCAATGCATTATCAGGTGGCAGAAGATCATGGGTTTACAGAGATTGCGAATGTAGTGATTATGGATGAAGACGGCTCATCTGTTATTCCGGTGGAAGGTGGTATCCGTTTAAAAGAAAATTATGTGGGCAGACATTTTGATGAATATGACGGTTTCTTGGTGCTGTCACATTTTAAAGGACATGCTATGGCCGGATTTGGCGGTGCAATCAAAAATATTTCGATTGGAATTGCTTCAAAGGAAGGAAAATGCCTAATTCATACGGCGGGTGCAAGTCATGACAGTCCATGGGGCGGTGAACAGAATGCATTTTTGGAATCGATGGCAGAGGCAGGAAAAGCAGTTTCTGATGCAAAAGCAGGAAACATGATTTATATTAGCGTGTTAAATAATATTTCGATTGACTGTGACTGTAATGGAAATCCGGCCGAACCGGATATTCATGATATAGGAATTTTGGCATCTGTTGATCCGGTAGCCATTGATCAGGCAAGTATTGACTTAGTTTATAAAGCAGAAGGAAGTGCGGCATTGATAAACCGGATCGAGGAGAGAAATGGAGAACATGTGCTGGCACACGGAGAAGAAATCGGTCTGGGCAGCAGGAACTATGTATTGGTGAATATTGATGATTGATATACTGCAGAGAGAAGTTATTTATATTTGGTATTATTTTGAACTTCAGTTCAGACAGATATTTCGGTTTTGGCTTTTGGGAATTATTATTGGTTCTGTAATCTCCGTTTTCGGAAAACAAAAGATACATACGCTGTTTGATTCCATGAAGGATAAAAAATGGGGCGTGTTCGGGAATATTCCGGCAAGCCTTTTGGGAATTGCTTCACCGCTTTGCATGTATGGGACAATTCCGATTGCGGCATCTTTTTCACAAAAAGGGATGCGGCACGACTGGCTGGCGGCATTTGTGATGAGTTCGGTATTGCTAAACCCGCAGTTGATTGTCTATAGTGCGGCACTGGGAGTGAAAGCACTGGTGATTCGTATTGTATCATGTACCGTCTGCGGAGTGGCGGCAGGTTTGCTTGTGCATATTTTTTATAAAGAAAAGGAATTTTTCTCTTTTGAGAAATTTGAAGAGCCGTCAAACAGAGATACCGATCCGAATTTGCTGAGACGATTGTTGAAAAATATAGGAAGAAATATTAGGGCAACTGCACCGTATTTTCTGCTTGGGATTTTATTATCTGCATTGTTTCAGCGGTATGTACCTGCGGAAGACTTTGCAGAGCTTTTTGGAAAAGAAAAAGGATTTGGTGTTCTCCTGGCGGCTACGATAGGAGTACCGCTTTACGTTTGTGGCGGTGGTACGATTCCGCTCCTGCAGGACTGGCTTCGGAATGGAATGAGCATGGGAAGCGCGGCGGCTTTTATGATAACAGGACCGGCTACCAAAATTACAAATCTGGGAGCACTGAAAATGGCACTGGGAATTGGGAGATTTGTGTTGTATATTCTCTTTGTCATGGGCTTTTCTTTTGTGACAGGTCTGCTGGTTAATATTTTGTGATACGAAGGAAGAGGAAAATGAAACAAAAATCTGCGTTGTGCGTAAATGTATTAATAGTAATTTTTGAGTGTATCGCTCTTGTTTTAAGTTTAATAAACCAGGGAGTTGAAAATTTTTTGTTTTATACACAGGATAGTAACTATCTTGCAATGCTGATAAGTCTGCTGTTTTGTATATATGGGGTGAGAGAAATGCGGGGAATGGGACGTATACCGGACTGGCTTCATGTGGTACGCTATGTAAGTGTTAGTTGTCTGATGGTCACGTTTTTTGTAGTTTTATTTGTTTTAATGCCAATGATGGGTGAAAATGCACTTGCAATGTTGTATGAAGGTTCTATGCTTTATCAGCATACAATTTGTCCACTTTTAGCGGTATGCTCGCTGTTTGCTTTTGAAACAGAACAGAGTCTTCCAAAGAGTGCTATAATAAAAGCATGTATTCCTACGTTAATTTATGCAGTGATTATGATGATACTGAATATTTGCAAAGTAGTCGAGGGACCATATTTCTTCCTTATGGTGTATGTACAGCCGTGGTATATGTCAGTTTTGTGGTGTATAATCATTTTTTCAATAGCAGGCTTTCTTGCATTCCTTGTATGGAGGCTGCATAACTATATTTGCAAAAGGAAATAGTAGGATTTATAGCTGCCGCGCTGATTCATGCGGCAGCTAGTTTTGTCTTTATTGAATCTGAGCGCAAAATTGTGTATAATAATGCCTGAAACTTGCGTCATTGATGTAAGAAATGGAGAGGTTTATGATTAAGATTGCAGTTGCAGAAGATGATTTACAATATGCAAAACAGTTAAAACAATACATCGCACAATTTGAAAAAGAATATAGTAGGAAATTAGAAGTTACTTTTTATCCGGATGGGGCGGATTTGATAAAGGATTACGAGAGCCAGTATGATATTCTGTTGTTAGATATTGAAATGCCGAAGTTAGATGGAATGGCAACTGCGCGGGCAATCCGTGAAGTGGATTCGGATGTAATGATACTGTTTATTACAAATATGGCACAGTATGCCATTCATGGATATGAAGTAGATGCAATGGACTATATTTTAAAGCCGATTAGTTATTTCCCGTTTTCGCAGCGGTTAGAGCGGGCTTTGGGAAAGCTTTCCAAGCGGGAAAAGCACCATCTGGTCATCAACGTAAAGGGTGGTTCTAAGAAAATCGATATTAAAGATATTTGTTATATTGAAAGCCAGAAGCATAATCTGACAATTCATACAGCCGAAGAGGTATATATTATCAGCGGTACGATGAAAGAAATGGAAGAAAAGCTTTTGATGCATCATTTCTTTCGTTGTAATAAAGGGTATTTGGTTTCGCTTCACCATGTGGACGGAATTTTGGACGGCTGCGCAGTGGTGAACGGTGAACATCTGTTAATCAGCCGTGGCAGGAAAAATGAATTTATGGAAGCGTTGGCAGATTTTATGGGAGAAGTGTCTGTGTAAAAGTACACGGATGGAAAGGGTATTATGGATACGGCTTTTATTCAAGTGAATGTGTTGGATATACCGCGTATTTATACAGCAATTGCAGAATGGGCGGCATGCATCTGTTTTTCGTGGTATTTAAAACCAAGACTGGAAAAGAAAAAATATATAGCAGTTTCGGCTTTCTGGCTTGTATTACAGGTCTTTTTTCTGGTGATTTCAGATGATGTGGGAATCTGGCTTTGGCTTCCATGTATGATAGTGGCAATAGGACTTATGTTAGCCCTCATACTGATATTAAATGAGGTGGATATGGCGGGCGGTATCTATACTTGTATGAGAGCATTTCTGCTGGCAGAGTTTATGGCATCTCTTGAGTGGCAGTTTCATTGTTTCTGGTGGCCGCAGAATGACATGCAGTGGTGGAAGAAATGGGGTCTGCTATTATTTGTTTATGCAGTTATTCTCATAGTGTGCGGGCTTGCCGAGAAAAGATACAGCATGGCAGACGGCAGGTTAAATGTTACAAAGCAGGAGTGTATAAGTCTGTCTGCGATTGGTATTGCTGTTTTTGCAATCAGTAATTTAAGCTTTTATTATGAAAAGACACCTTTTAGTGGACAGTATGCAAGTGAGGTCATGAATATCCGAACTTTGGTAGATGCGATGGGTGTGGTGCTGCTTTTTACCTATCATATTCAGCATAGGGAAAACGAAATGCGTCAGGAGCTTTCTACAATGCAGTCAATGTTGGAAAATCAGTATGCGCAGTATCGGGTGAACAGGGATTCCATCGATATGGTCAACCGGAAATACCACGATTTAAAACATTTGATAGAGGTGCTTCGTGTAGAACCGGATGCGGCATTGCGGGAAGAATGGCTAGACCGTCTTGAAAATGATATTCGTGCATACGAATTGCAGAACAAAACCGGAAATAAGGTGTTGGATACCCTGCTTACGGCTAAAATGGTGACTTGTCAGAAGCATGGAATTACGATGACGGTTGTTGCAGACGGTAAATGTCTGTCCTTTATGGATAAGATGGATATTTGTACAGTTTTTGGAAATGCGCTTGATAATGCAATTGAGTATGAACGTAAGATTACAGATAAAGAGAAACGAATGGTGCATTTAAAGCTGAACACACAAAAGCAGTTTGTACTGTTTCAGATGGAAAATTATTGTCCGGAACCGCCGAAATTTCTGGGTGGGTTGCCAATAACAACAAAGCAGAACACGTTAAATCATGGTTATGGACTGAAAAGTATACAATGTACAGTGAAGAAATATGGCGGCAGAATGACAGTCAAAACAGAACAAGACTGGTTCGTGTTAAAGGTGCTTATTCCACTGCCGGATAATATAGGGATTTAGATGAGTGGTGTTTTTGAGAAGATTTTGTTATCTATAGACACCGGAATTGTGAGAACTATACAAGAAAAGAAAATAGAAATTGTGCAGTTTTCCTGTCATTTTAGACAAAAATAAGGAGAATTTTGCAGTTTGTGCTGTGAAAAGTGCAGTTGGTGCAAGGGTGGTTTTCACCCTTGTTTTTTTGTGTTAACATAATGTCTGAGAAAAAGATGTCAAGGACATATGACATCAGAACACATAGGAGGAGACAAAAGATGTTAAGTTTGAACATGGATGATGTGCAGCGTTATATAGAAATGCTGAAAAACTATTTAATCGTTTTAGGCGTAGCTCTGGCACTTGCACTTATCGTCACAGTTGCAGTCGGTGTAATTAAAAAAGTGAACAAACCAACAAAGAAGTTGGTTCGTGCGAATGCATGGATTGCATTTATTCTGGTGGTGGTTATTACAGTAAATCTGATGCTGACCGGACCAATGAACACAATTATTAATCTTGCTACCGGAAACGGAAGCATTTCTGATGAATCTATTGAAGAAGCATATGCTTACAATAGTGAGATTGCCGGTGAAGGTATGACGTTGTTAGAAAACAACGGAACATTACCGCTTGCATCAGGTACAAAGGTAAACCTTTTCGGTTGGTCATCAACCAATCCGGTATATGGTGGTGTTGGTTCAGGTGCGTTAAATACACAGTATGCAACCACATCTCTGATTGATGCGTTTAAGCAGTCAGGTTTTGAAATCAATGAGGAATTAGTTAGTTTTTATACAGATTACTGTGCAGCACGTCCAAGCGTTGGTATGTGGTCACAGGACTGGACATTGCCGGAACCGAATGTGGATGAATATTCAGATGATTTAATGGCAAATGCAAAAGCATTCTCAGATGTTGCAGTAGTAACAATTTCCCGTCCGGGTGGTGAAAACGCCGACCTTCCATGGGATATGGCAGCAGTTGTAGACGGAAGCTGGCAGGAACGTGAAGCCAATACAGGTAATACATATTTTACAGGTACTTATGATGATAGCTTAAATACAGGTAATGACTGGGACAAAGGTGACCATTATCTGGAATTAAGCAACCGTGAAGAAGAAATGCTTGAAATGGTATGTAAGAACTTTGATAAAGTTGTTGTTATTGTAAACACAAATAACGCAATGGAGCTTGGTTTCTTAAAAGAATATGATGTTGATGCAGCAATTTATGCTCCATGTCCGGGACAGAATGGTTTTGCAGCAGTTGCAGAAGTATTAAATGGTAACATTAATCCGTCCGGTAAAACCGTTGATACATGGGTATATGATTTGAAAAATACACCATCTTTCAATAACTTCGGACAGTTCCACTATACAAACATGGATGAATATGCATATACATCTGAAAGCTGGTTTACAGGAAAAGAGACAACAGCAATTCCGATGTTTGTAAACTATGTAGAAGGTATCTATGTTGGTTATAAATATTATGAAACAGCAGCGGCGGAAGGTTTTATTAATTATGACGAGCATGTCATTTATCCGTTTGGTTATGGTTTAAGCTATACAACATTCACACAGGAAATGAGCAATTTTGCTGAAAATGATGGTGTGATTACATTTGATGTAACGGTAACTAATACAGGTTCAGTGGCAGGTAAGGAAGTTGTAGAGGTTTACTACAATCCTCCATATTATAATGGCGGTATTGAAAAAGCATCTGCAAACCTTGTTACATTTGCAAAAACAAATGTAATTGAACCGGGTGCGTCTGAAGTAGTAAGCATGTCCTTTAGTGTAGAGGATATGGCTTCTTATGACGAATATACAAATGAAACATATGTATTAGAACATGGTGATTATGTGATTTCTGTGAATGCAGATTCCCACACAGTATTAGATTCCCATACTTATACAGTAGATTCTGATATTGTATACAAGGATGGACGTTCTACAGACAAGACAGCAGCAACAAATCAGTTTGAAGAGGCACAGGGCGATGTGACATATCTTTCCCGTGCAGACCAGTTTGCAAACTATGCAGAAGCAACAGCAGCTCCGACAAGTTATGCACTGTCAGCAGAAGCAAAAGCAAACTTTATCAATAATGCAACCTATGATCCGACAGAACATAACAATGTTGATGATGTAATGCCGACACAGGGAGCAAAAGGTGACTTACAGTTAGTTGACCTTCGCGGTTTAGATTATGATGATCCGAAGTGGGAAGAACTGTTAAATCAGCTTACTGTTTCAGAAATGGAAGACTTAATCGCATTAGGCGGTTACCAGACAGCTCCGGTTGATTCTATCGGAAAAGTAAATACATATGACTGTGATGGTCCTGCTTCAATTAACAATAACTTTACCGGACAGGGTTCTATTGGTTTCTGTGGTGCCGTTATGTTAGGTTCTACATGGAATACAGAATGTACTTATAAATTTGGTACATCAATCGGTCGTATGGCAGATGAATTAGAGACTTCCGGCTGGTATGCACCGGCTATGAACAATCACCGCAGTGCGTTCTCAGGACGTAACTTCGAGTATTATTCAGAAGATGGTGTATTGGCAGGTTATATGTCTGCAGCAGCAATCAAAGGTGCAGAAGAACATGGCGTATACGCTTATATCAAACACTTTGCATTAAATGACCAGGAGACAGGACGTAATACAATGCTTTGTACATGGTCTACTGAGCAGGCAATCCGCGAAATCTATTTAAGACCATTTGAAATCGCTGTAAAAGAAGGCGGTGCAGACGCAGTGATGTCTTCCTTCAACTACATCGGTACAACATGGGCAGGCGGAAACAATGCTTTATTAAATAAGGTACTCCGTGACGAGTGGGGATTTGTAGGTATGGTTCTTACTGACTACTTTGGTGTATATGGTTACATGAATGCAGATCAGGCTATCAGAAATGGTAACGACTTCTGTCTTGTAAACTACGAAACAGGTACAAACCGTCTCGCAGATAAGACAAGTGCAACTTCTGTAATTGCAATGCGTCAGGCTAGTAAAAATATTCTTTACACAGTTGTAAACAGCCGTGCTTATGAAGAAGAGAACTTAAATCCGGGTATGCCGGCATGGCAGATTCTTATGATTGTTGTAGATGTTATCGTAGTTGCATTATTAGCAGTCTGGGAAGTAATGGCAGTTAAGAAATTCAAAAAAGGAAGAGTAGAAATCGTTGTAACAGAAAATACAGACGATACAGATAAGTAAAACGCTTCTAAACATAATGATGAGAACCTTTCTTCCATAAATATTTGGGAGAAAGGTTCTCAAAATCATATAAGCCGTGAGTAAAGGGAGGTTCTGTATAAATGTGAGAATTGTATGATTGATTTTAAATCCAAAATATAGTTTTGACATGTATGCAGGAATAAAAAGTTTTAAGGCAGATATTAAGTAAAAGATAGCATTTAAGAAGAGGAGAGTGTGAAAATGAATGTAGAGTCTTACATCGCAAAGATGTCATTAGAAGAAAAAGCGGCAATGCTTCAGGGCTGGACGACATGGACAAGTTTTGAGAATCCGCGTCTTTCGATTCCGGCAATGTTTTTGTCAGATGGTCCGCACGGACTGCGTAAGCAGGCAGGTGCCGGAGATCATTTGGGGTTAAATGAATCCGTTCCTTCTACTTGTTTTCCGACAGCAGCAGGTATGGCGAATACATGGGACGAAGAATTAGGAGAAGAATTAGGAAGAGCACTGGGAAGAGAAGCGGCGGCAAATGATGTAAATGTCGTACTTGGACCAGGATTAAATATAAAAAGAAGTCCGTTATGCGGAAGAAACTTTGAGTATTTTTCAGAAGACCCGTATCTGGCAGGTAAAATGGCAGCTGCGTATATCCGTGGTATTCAGGAGAATGGTGTTGTTGCGTGTCCAAAGCATTTTGCGGCAAATTCGCAGGAAATGCGCCGTATGGCAATGGATTCCGTTGTCGATGAACGTACCTTTAGGGAAATTTATCTTACAGGATTTGAGATGGCAGTGAAAGAGGGCGGTGCAAAAGCAATTATGTCCTCTTATAATATGATAAATGGTACATATGCCAATGAAAATACTCACCTTTTAACTGAAATTCTGAGAAATGAATGGGGCTTTGACGGTTTTGTTGTAACAGACTGGGGCGGAGATAATGACCATACAGAGGGTGTTAAAGCAGGCTCAAATCTTGTTATGCCGGCACCGGGACCGGATTGTGCCATTTCGCTTGTGGAAGCTGTCAAAGAAGGAAGACTGGAGGAAAGTGTGTTAGACGCACGTATCAGAGAAATTCTTCCGGTCATTCTGACAACAACCGAAGCAGTGAATAAAGCTCCGAAAACGTTTGATACAGAAGCGCATCATGCACTGGCGAAAAAGTGTGCGGCAGCTTCGATTGTGTTATTGGAAAATGACGGTATTCTTCCGTTACAGAAAGATACAAAAGTGGCGATTGTTGGTGATTTTGCAGATGTACCGCGTTATCAGGGAGCAGGTTCATCGGTAGTAAATCCGACAAAGCTGGATAGTTTGTTATCCTATATCAAAGAAGCAGGTATGACAGTGACCGGATATGCAAAGGGTTATGACCGCACAAATCCGGCACCGAAGGCAGAACTGGTAAAAGAAGCCGTAGAAGCAGTCAAAGATGCAGAAGTTGTACTTTTGTGTGTAGGTCTGGATGAAATCTCAGAATCTGAGGGACTGGATCGCTTACACATGGGATTGCCGCAGAATCAGCGGGAACTGATTCGTGCTGTGGGAGATGCGCACAAAAATGTTGTGTTAGTTATTTCAGGTGGTTCTGCATTTGAAATGCCGGAAAAAGAATCTTACAGGGCAGCAGTTCACGGTTATCTTGGCGGACAGGCTGGTGCAGGTGCAATGTTAGATGTTCTGCTTGGCAAGGTATGTCCGTCCGGTAAATTAAATGAAACATGGTGGAATACACTTTCTGATAATCCTTCCCATCCGTATTTTCCGAGTAAAGAACGTACCGCGGAATACAGAGAGGGACTTTATGTAGGTTACCGTTACAGCGATACAGTAGGAAAGGCTGTGCGTTATCCGTTTGGTTACGGACTCAGCTATACGACATTTGCATATTCTGACCTTGCAGTCAGCGAGAAAGAAGTTGCATTTACGCTGACGAATACAGGACACGTGGATGGCGCAGAAGTCGCACAGGTTTATGTATCATGCAAAAAAGGACTGATTTTCCGTCCTAAGAAAGAGTTAAAAGGATTCAAAAAGGTATTTTTAAAGGCAGGAGAAAGCAGACGTGTGACAGTGGCACTGGATGATAAAGCTTTCCGCTATTTCAACGTAAAGACGAATCAGTGGGAGATTGAGACAGCAGATTATGAAATCTGTGTAGCGGCAAATGTGTCTGATGTGAAATTATCCGGTACGGTTCATGTCGATGGTACGAATGCACCTGCTCCATATGGCATAATTAACTGTTATGAGAACGGAAGAATAGAAAATGTATCTGATGCAGAGTTTGAGGCATTGTTAGGTCATGCCATTCCGGACGGTAAGTGGAGCGGTGAGCTTCAGCGAAATGATGCTATCTGCCAGTTGTACTATGCGAAGCTTGGGCTTGCGCGTATGATTGGAAAACTACTTACTAATATGAAAAATTCCTCGGAAGCAAAAGGAAAGCCGGATTTAAATATTCTGTTTATTTATAATATGCCATTCCGTGCTATCGGTAAAATGACAGGCGGAATGCTCAGCCAGAAGATGGTAGATGATATTGTATTTATGGTAAACGGACATTTCTTTAGAGGAATGGGAAGATTAATCGCAGATTTCTTCCGTAATCAGAGCGCGAATAAGGCATTCATGAAGATATTAGAGGAAAAGACGAAAGTGGAGGCAAATTAGATATGGAAGCAATCAAAAATTTTTGGAATAGTTTCGCAGACAGACATCCGAAGGCTGCAAAATGGGTACGTGAAGGCGGTCTGTTTGTATTGTTCAGTAATCTTGTAACAGTGGTGCAGTATGTCATTTATGCATTCCTTCCAAATCTGCTTGGTTTGGAGCTGGCGGCAACAGAGTGGAGCTGGCCGGCGATTCCGGTAAGTCTCTTTGGCATTAACTTTACATGGAATGCATTGGGCTATGATGTGTTATATGATGCAGCAGGAAATGTTATGATTGGCGGTGGTCTGGGATATCTGATTGCTATGCTGGTCGGTTCTTTCCTGGCGCAGGTAATCAACTTCCCGTTACAGCGAAATATTACATTCCGCAGTAAAGGAAATCCATGGTATCAGGCAATGTGGTATTTTATCGCGTGGGTTGTGATTACATTTATCGTAAATTCTATCAATTGTGTATGGGTGGCAGTGGCAAGCGTATTACTGCCAAATTGGCTGTACACCATCGGAACAACCGTTATGATGGGTGGAATTTCTATGGTAATCTTTTTCTTTGTATTTAAAATTATCTTTCCGGAAGGCGAAGCGAAGTAAGATGAGAGGCTGTTTTGTGACAGCCTCTTTTGTTAATACGCTCTCGTTTAGCAATTGACAAATAGATAGGCGGAGAGGGAGAATGAAAGAGGTATAATGTATTTTAAATATGATTCGATACAAAGGAGAAGGAAACTATCATGATTGAAAAAATGAAACAAATGAGAATTGAAAAACGACTGACAACCAGTTCAGTCATCACTGTTGCATTGGCGGCAATTGGTGCGCTTGTAGCTGCGGTATTTCTGTTTTATATGGGGACACGCTACGACCAGATACTGACCTATAATGCTTTCCCGCAGGGGGATATCGGTATTGCGATGACACAGCTTGCAGAGATACGAAGTTCAACACGAGGAGCAATCGGTTATGATGATGAAGAGTTTATCGCAAGTCTGGTAGAAAAACATGCTGAAGCGATAGATACACTGAATGAATATATGGTGAAGATTGAAGCTACCTGCGCATCGGAAGAAGAGGTACAGGAATACAATGATATTGTAAAGACGTTAGATGTTTTTTTAGAGATTGATGACCAGGTAATTAAGATGGGAGCAACATCGGATGCGACCCTTTCTAAAAAGGCACAGGACCTTGCGCAGAATGAACTGGCACCGGCATATACGGCTGTATACAATGAATTTGGTCAGTTAATGCAGGCGAACATCAATGCCGGTAATGAAGCACAGAGTTTTATGAATACACTGCGGGTTGTATTATTGTTGGCTGTGTTTGTAGTTGTAGCACTTGCAGCATTTGTTGCTATCCGTTTGGGAAGAGCTATGGCAGTGAGCATTTCTGAACCAATGGATAAATTAAGTGAACGTATGGAAGAGTTTGCCAAAGGTGATATTAAATCTCCATTCCCGGTTTATGAAGTAGAGGATGAAGTGGGTGACATGCTCAAAGCAGTTACTGCTACGACAAGCAAGCTTACGGTTATGATAGAAGATTTAGTGTATCTGTTGAACGAGATGGCAAATGGTAACTTTGATTTGCGTACAAGTTGTGAAGAAGAGTATGTGGGTGATTATAACCCATTGTTAATGTCTATCAGACAGATGAACCGTCAGATTACCGCTGCGTTAAAAGAGGTTCGTGCGGCATCTGAAATGGTATCAGCAGGTGCAACAAATATGGCAGAAGCATCTCAGGCAATGGCAGAAGGTGCGACAGACCAGGCTGCATCTACCGAAGAAATGCAGGCGACGATTGATACAATTGTAACCGGATTAGACAAAACGGCAAAAGAAGTAACTGCTTCTTATGAAGAGGCGGTACGTGTATCAGGACGTGCAGATGCGAGTCGTGATGAGATGAAGGTTATGAGTGATGCAATGGAAAAGATTAGCGAGACATCACAGAAAATCGGAGCTGTTATCGGTGAGATTGAAGATATTGCAAGCCAGACGAACTTACTGTCATTAAATGCGTCTATAGAGGCGGCAAGAGCAGGTGAGGCAGGAAGAGGATTTGCTGTTGTTGCAGATCAGATTCGTGCACTTGCAGAGCAGAGTGCTACTGCAGCTGTAAATACACGTGCATTGATTGAAGGTTCCATCAGAGAGGTAGAAGTAGGTAATGAAGCAGCGGCAAGAACCGCAGAGGTATTAGGTGAAGTAGTAGAGGCAATTCAGAAAATTGCTGAGACATCAAAGGGATTGAGTGATACATCAAGAGGTCTTGCAGTATCAATGGAGCAGGCAGGAGAAGCAATGAACCGAATCACGGAGGTTGTACAGTCAAACTCTGCTACAGCAGAAGAGTCTTCTGCTACAAGTGAAGAGTTATCAGCACAGGCAACCAGCATGGACGAAATTGTAAGCCAGTTCAGACTAAGAGAATAAGAATCAGCATAGATGAAAATGGAATAGTGACAGAAGAGGCGGTACAGACCGGAAATGGTCTGTGCCGTTTTTTACTTGCTGGAAAGAGATGTTATTACATTATGTTTTTGAAAAATTTAATTAGGGAAATGTGCACAAAAAAAAGGTTGAAAAACTATCAATTCTATACAAGTGGCAGAAATTCATAAAAGGTATTGACAAAATTTTAACAATTGAATAAACTACTAAAAGACACAAATGGTTAAAAAATTAACAAATAATGTGGAGGAATAGAAATGGTAGAAACAGTTAATAGCGTAGAAGCCTTAACACAGAAAATGAAAGAAATGAAAGCTGCACAGAAGGAATTTGCAACCTATACACAGGAGCAGGTAGACAAAATCTTCTTTGAAGCAGCAATGGCAGCGAATGCAGCACGTATTCCGTTAGCGAAAATGGCGGTAGCAGAAACCGGAATGGGAATCGTTGAAGATAAAGTTATTAAAAATCATTATGCATCCGAATATATTTTCAATGCATACCGCGATACAAAGACATGTGGTGTTATCGAAGAAGATAAGGCATACGGCATCAAGAAGATTGCAGAGCCGATTGGTTTAGTTGCAGCAGTTATCCCGACAACTAACCCGACTTCGACAGCAATATTTAAAGTACTTTTAGCATTAAAGACAAGAAATGCAATTATTATCAGCCCACATCCGCGTGCAAAAAATTCTACAATTGCAGCTGCGAAATTAGTATTGGAAGCAGCAGTGAAAGCAGGAGCACCGGAAGGAATTGTTGGCTGGATTGATGAGCCATCGTTAGAGCTTACCAATGAAGTAATGAGAGAAGCTGATATCATTCTTGCAACAGGTGGACCTGGTATGGTAAAAGCAGCTTATTCTTCCGGTAAACCGGCACTCGGTGTAGGCGCAGGTAATACACCGGTTATTATTGACGATACAGCAGATGTTAAATTGGCAGTAAACTCTATCATTCATTCAAAGACATTTGATAATGGTATGATTTGTGCTTCAGAGCAGTCTGTAACTGTTATGGAGAAAGTTTACAAAGAAGTAAAAGCAGAATTCGCACTTCGTGGCTGCTATTTCTTGAAAAAGGATGAGATTGAAAAGGTTCGTAAGACCATTATTATCAACGGTGCTTTAAATGCAAAAATTGTAGGACAGAGTGCACACACAATTGCAAAATTGGCAGGAGTAGATGTACCGGAAGAA
>CAYMTX010000023.1:0-22722 GCA_964393475.1 uncultured Roseburia sp.
ATGAAGTACTGACCGTAGAAGGTATTTCAAAAACAATTGATGGTGTTAAGATTTTAGACAATGTATCCTTTATCGTAGGACATGATGATAAAATCGCATTTGTTGGTGGCAACGAATTAGCAAAGACAACTTTATTTAAGATTCTTGCCGGCGAAATGGAACCTGACTCAGGAACCTACAAATGGGGTGTAACAACAAGCCAGTCTTACTTCCCAAAAGATAATACAGAGATTTTCGATACCGATTTATTAATCGTTGACTGGCTGACACAGTACTCTGAAATTAAAGATGCAACTTACGTGCGTGGTTTCTTAGGTCGTATGCTTTTTGCAGGTGAAGATGGTGTCAAAAAGATGCGCGTTCTTTCCGGTGGTGAAAAAGTACGTGTTCTTCTTTCCCGCATGATGATTCAGGCAACGAATGTATTAATGCTTGACGAACCGACTGACCACTTAGATATGGAATCCATCACAGCATTAAACAATGGTTTAATTAAATTCCCGGGTGTCATTCTTTTTGCATCCCGTGACCATCAGGTAGTTCAGACAACTGCAAACCGTATCATCGAATTCCTTGCAGACGGAACATTCATCGATAAGGTTTCTACTTACGACGAATATCTTGCAAATGACGAGATGGCTCGTAAGCGTCAGGTTTACAATATGTCTGCGGACGATGAAAGTGATAACTAATAAAAAACGAAAAATCTTTTGCTGAATTTAAATAGTTACTTTTATAATCAACATTCTTTTTGAAAAAAAGATTTTTGATACGATTCAAAAAACTTGAAATCCGGCGTTGCATTAGCTCAAAAGTATCAGAAAATCTTTTTCAAAAAGAATGTAGGTTATCAAATAATGACAAGAATTCAGCAAAAGATTTTCCCGTTTTTTTTACTATTCACTATGCCTCGTCCCACAGTTTCTGTATGTATTGACGCGCTGCCACTGCATTTTCCGGCACTGTATTTTCCAAGGTCACATGAATGTACGGTTTCTGCTTTTTGATGAAACTGATAATCTGTGTATAATCCATCATACCGGTTCCGGCTGCAACCGAATCCATTTTATCCCCATTAATTATGAAATCTTTGATATGCACCACTGCGATATCTTTTCCGAGAAGCTCAATTGCCTCTGCAATGATTTCCTCTCTCTGCTCATAGTTCCACATATCCAAAAGATTTACAGGGTCGAAAATAATCTGTAAATTTGGAGAATGAATCGCATCCAATACTTTTCTGGCACGTTTCGGATTACATACAATATGTCTGCAAACCGGCTCAATTGCTACGATAACCCCCATCTTTTCTGCGTATTCCACGACCGGACGCAGATTTTTGATAAAAATCTCAAGTGCTTCTTCCGTGAAATTTGCTTCTTCCGTCGCATACTTTTCGTTTACCGCACCTGTTTCTGTACCAACCACACCTGCTCCGAGAATCGATGCAAAGCGGATGTTTGTAAGATAGCGTTGTGTGATTTTCTTCAAACTTTCTTCGTTTGGGTTTGCAAGGTTTAAATAACACCCCAATACTGCCACATCAATCTGATTTTCCGCAAAGATATGTTTTAAATGCATCGCAAGTCCCGGTGTCAATGCGCTGTCATCCACCGGATATTCAGAAATCACCTTTGACAAAGCAAGATGACCACAGGCAAATCCCTGCTCATGTGCAATTTTCAAACGATTTTCTAATGTAGTCTTTTCAATATCATGCAAACGTATTCCTAATAACATAACTTCCTCCTATTTTCAAACACTCTTACTCTACTAACTCATCAACACCTTGCAAAATAACCGCTTCTCCAACCTGACCGGACACATTGACATTATCCAGTGTCAGCTTCTTCACATTACTTGCAAAAATGCCTTTCAGTGTACATTTCTCTACTCCCTCTGACATAGCCGGAACATCGCAGGTCGGATTATCTGTATAGGTAACACAGACATTTTTCATTACGATTTCTTCAATCTTCTGTTCCGGAAGACCGTCAAAATGAGCTGCCGCAACATGACAGTTCTTCGCATCAATATCTTCGAAAACCAAACGCTTGATGTACGGTGTTCTATCATCTACTTCCATGACCTCACGACTCTGCACATATGCAGTTTTTCCATCAGGGTCACAGAAATAAAAACTGTTTGCTACAAACGGAGTCATCACATGGTTCATTTTAATATTTTTAAAGATTACATTATCAATAATCGCATCTTTCCCTCGTCCGCGTCTGGTCTTAATACGAAGTCCCCGGTCTGTGTGAGAAAAGAGACAATCCTCTACCACTAAATTAATAACGCCACCTGCCATCTCGCTTCCAATTGTAACGGCGCCATGTCCGTTTTCCATTAAACACTGACGGATATGCAGATTTTCAGATGGTGTCTTGTGCTTGCGTCCCATATAAATCTTGCCTGATTTTACGGCAATACAGTCGTCTCCCAATGAGAATTTCACGCCGGCAATCTCTACATTCTTACATGATTCCGGGTCTAAACCATCTGTATTCGGAGAATCACTCGGATTCTGAACCGTTAAGTTGTAGAACTTTAAATCATTACTGAAATAAGGATGTAATGTCCATGACGGGCTGTTACAACATGTAACTCCCTGCAATGTCACATGATTACAATGATTAATAAAGAACAACCTTGGACGATATGCACCTACCATCACCTTAGGGTTGTGCCACCAGTTTTCTTTGGAAGCATTGCCATTGATTGTTCCTTCACCATAAATCAATATATTTTCAACTTCAATGCCGGTGATAATCCCTGCAAACATCGGAAGCGGATTTCCTTCCCATGTTCCCAGATTATACTCATCTGTTTCGTCATAGCTTTCAATCAGTGCCGGAAACACCGGATAGGCATAACGCTCTGTCTCTGCTAATAATTCTGCTCCTTTTGCCAGTTCTAAATTCAAATTGCTCTTTAAAAATAAGCTTGTAATTTTATAAGTACCGGCCGGCACCAACACACGGCTGTTTTTCGGACAAGACAAAATTGCCGCCTGAATAAACTTTGTATCATCTGAAACACCATCACCTTTTGCACCAAAATCACGGACATTCAATGTCACAAATTCATATTCGGTTGTAAAGGATGTCTCCGCTACCACTTCTCCACTTTGCTTCTTAACTGCCACGGCATATACCGTCTCCGGCTTTAAGCCAAAAATGGAAGTAATCACTTGTTCTGTTTCTTTTACAAACACGTCATTTAAGAAAACCTGATAAGGTTCTTTTGTATTATAAATACCGCCGTCTGCTAACTCTAAAGTGACACTTCTGGCTGATTTCATCAATAATTTTAATTCCATCTGCTTTTCCCCCTTAAACATATGCCTCATACTTTTCTTCTAAAAGAATACGGATTGCGCAGGCACGTTTGATTACATCTGCAATCACAGCTTTTTCTTCTGTCCCCATACTCTCATACTCCTTTAAAAGTTCACGCAGCGTCACTTTAAACTGATCTTGCAACGAACGATAAAGCTCGTAAATTTGGAAATCCATTGCTTCTAAAGTCTCAAGTAAAGCATTCATATAAGCCATTTTATCTGCTTTATTTGTAACACACTTTGCCGCCTCCAAAAGTGTATTCGTAATCTCTATGTATTTGTCTTTTTTTCCGCTTTCTCTCTGTTCCCGCATCCAAGCCGGCATCTCTAAATAATTCATTCACTTATTTCCTTTCTGCCATTTTACTTTTCGTCTTTTGCTTCATATGTAAACTCCACAAATTCCACTTCAAGAGGTATTTCTCCCGCATAAGCATACATTCCAATCATTGCTCCGGTAAAACGTTTGCCCATGCGTATTCCTTCGTCGCACAAATAATATACATTGTCTAAATTCGCCATCTGTACTTTTTCTGTGCCAATTTGGCAGACAAATTTACGGTTTAAATACTCGGTATCTACGTAAAAAGTAATATAGACATCTTTCTTCTCAGACATTTTTAATCCACTTGCATTCCGTCCGCCATACACGAGTAACTGCAGCATCAGCAATGATTCTGCCTCATGCACAATATCCTGCGTGCCAATATGTTCCTTCACCTGTCCAAAAAAACCATTTTCATCCCTGCCAATATAAAAATTTACCCATGTATTTTCATCATAATAACAAGTCACACCTGCTTCTTGTCCAATCTCTAACTGTGGAACTTTCATAACCGCTTTTGCCTCAAAGCAAAAACCTGTTTGTCTCTGTAACAATATATTACGTGCTTCTACTCTACTAAGCGGATAACGGCTTCCTTTTACACGATAACCTTGCTCTAAAAAGGTTACGCCACCGACTTCCGGTGCTCTCGGTGTCACCCATTTAAAACGCTCTGCATTTCGAATTCGTTCTGCCCTCTCCTGCTCATTTTTTGCCCCATCCGCCCACGGAGATATACACGTTGGCAGATTTGGTTTCTTCTGCAATACGCTCGGACCATTCCCCATATTCACAAGCGGCCAGCCGTCCGCTGTCCATGTAATCGGGTCTAATGCAGTCTCCCTGCCGAGCATACTATAGCTTTCCCGAATCATTCTTCCGCACAGATAGACCATATACCATTCACCATTCTGTGTACATACCGGCTTACCATGTCCGGCACGCTGAATCGCCGCTTTTTCATCCATCTGACGCATAATCGGATTATATGGACAAGGTTCATAATTTCCCATTAACGTCTTACTTCTGGCTACTGTAATACGATGTCCCGGTCCGGTTCCTCCTTCTGCCAAAAACAGATAATAATAACCATCTTTTTTTAACAGATGCGGTCCTTCCGGTGCCCGTTTCATATCTCCATAATAAAGAAGAGATGCTTCTCCAATTTTGGCGGTACAGTCTTCATTCAACTCCAAAATCCTTGCACCACGGTTCAAAAGCATATAGTGTCTTCCGTCCTCATGAAAAATAGATGGGTCAATTCCGTCTTCTTCGATAATAGCCGGTTTACTGTAAGGTCCTTCCGGTCTGTCCGATGACATAATAAATTGTTTTCTATATACCGTTCCGGTATCGTTCAAACGATAGGTTGCTGCAATGTAGAATTTCCCGTTATCATAGGAAATATCCGGTGCCCAAAATCCTCTGCCGCCTTCTAACTCTTCCAATTCCGCCCACTCAGGATTCGTAATGGCATGCCCAATAATCTCCCAGTGAATCAAATCTTTTGAATGAGAAATCGGAATACACGGGAAAAACACAAACGATGAATTCACCATGTAGTAATCCTCTCCTACCCTTACAATGGAAGGATCCGGAAACATGCCTGTTCGGATTGGATTATGGTACATCTCGTCATACTCTGTTCCCACGACTGACGCATAATATTGTAATAACGGCTCATTCTTCATCTCATATGCTATCTGATATGGAGTAATTCGTTTCTTATCTCCTGCACAAATATCCATTCCAACTTTTTCTACCAGATAACGGTTCATCTCTAAATCGCCACTTTCTGCTGCGTAGTGCAAAATCGTCCGATTATCCGCATCAACCAGATTCATACTTGCTCTGGAATACTCCACAATATATTTCACAATGGCAGCATTTCCCATACGTGCTGCATGAAGTGCAAGTGGCACTCCATCCAAAGTCGTACCCTCAATCGCGGTCTGTTCTTCCGCAATAATCTGCTTCACTTTTTCTAAATCTCTCAATTCAATTGCATTCTGAAGCATTTTTCCACCTCTGTTCCTATTATTTACAATACTTCTGATATTGAAACTCCATATGATTCAAGCTTGTTACTTACCATCTATAGACGAAGGAATCCTCTCGCATCTGATATATTCAAAATCTCCGTATCCTCCTGCTTCCTCACCCGGCACAGTTGCAAAAAGTCCTATCTTAGCCCCCACCCAGGTATGATCTGATGGCATAAAATCAACCGGCACATCCACATAGGTTACACCGTCTAATGAATATTTCATTGCGAAAGCAGGACCGCTCTCTGTCTCCTTCATTTCAAAAAACAACCACACTTTCTCTTGGTCTTCGCTTAATTTGGCAAGAACCGTAACTGTCTCTTCTTTTTCTGTAGACTGACCATTTGCCTTAATAGCACCGTCCTTTTTATCAGCAGACTTGCTAAGTATCAGTGTTTTTGTTCCGTCTACCACACGAACAGCCAGATATGCGTAATCACCACCCATCATCACCATACCGGCCTGCTCTTTCTCTGAAAGACCGCCGGTATGCAGGCAGCTTACAGTTGTAAAATACGGGCACACTAACTTCTGTGTTAAAACATTCGCATTATCCCACAGAATCGGCACGGAAGCACCGAATGGATTCTTACAGTATAAACGTAAATACCCCTTTCTCTCAGTTAAAGAGTAAAAATCTTCTTTGGGGTTACCAAGCCACTGCCACATCAGATTTAATTTTTCTGACGAAAAATCGTCACTCGACTCCAGATAACATAGTTCCTGTTTTTCTACATTATCTGCCGACATAATATTCGGTTTCTGATAAACTGCTACCGGCTCACCACAATAATCATTCACATTTTCACCCATAACAGCCCAACCATCTACCCAATTTACCGGTTGTAAATGCACAATGCGTCCGTACATCCCTCTATCCTGAAAATGAACAAACCACTCGTCGCCATTGATTGTATCAACCAGTGCTCCCTGATGTGGTCCGTTAATTAGGGTATTTCCCTGATGCAATACAATTTTTTCTTCAAATGGTCCACGAAGATTTTTACTTCGCAAAATCGTCTGCCACCCGGTCTTTACGCTTCCTGCCGGTGCAAAAATATAATAATACTCTCCTCGCTTATATACTTTCGGACCTTCAATCGTAGGTTGTGTTTCTAAACCATTATATAAAATATGGTCTTCTCCGACTGCCTTTTTACCATCCCACGACATTTCAAAAATTCCCAAAAAACTTTTAAATCCAATACGGCTTTTTGCATAACCGTGCACCACATAAGCCTTTCCATCTTCATCCCAGAAGGGACATGGGTCAATCAGACCTTTTCCTTCCAGTACCAGTACCGGTTCTTCCCATTTTCCCAGTGCATCTTTGGTCTTTACCATAAAAATGCCTTCGTCCGGCATACCATAATATATATAAAATTCGCCCTCATGATAACGAATCGCAGGTGCCCACACGCCTTTCGCATGTTGAGGTTCGTCATATTTTTCGTAATTAATTTTATCAAGCGCATAATTTGCCAGTTTCCAATTTACCAAATCTTTTGATATGAGAATTGGCAGCCCCGGAACATAATTAAAGCTAGATGCCGTCATATAATAGGTATTCCCCACACGAATCACATCCGGGTCCGAATAATCGGCAAATAAAATCGGATTTTTATAAGTTCCGTCACTTAAATCAGCACTCCAAAGTCGTTTCATGTTCTTTCTCTGCCTCACTAAAATCAACTAATAAATCTGCGTAAACACCACCCAGTTCCTTTAATCCTTTTGCGATACACCCTGCAAATACCACCGCACCGGCATATTTCAAATGTGTATTATCTGCCAGTCCCTCCATATGATACGGATAAATTCCTTTCGGTAAATGCATAAACCAATCCTTTGTCTTCTCTTCTCCTGCAGCTTCCATTTTCGCACGACTCATGGTATATAAATCCACCAATGGTACATTTAAATTCTCTGCTGTCTGCTTCATTGCATTGACATATGCCAGATGTTCTCCTGCCCCAAGCTTATGCTCTTCTATAAAGCATCGTCTCTCTAAAGGAGTAATAAATACCGGATATGCACCCTTATTACGTGCTACATTTACGAATTTTTCTAAATTAATCATAAACTCCCCATCCGGTTTTGTCCCTCTGGCCGGGTCATGTATTTTCTCATCATTATGCCCAAACTGTATAAAAAGGAAATCTCCCTTTGTAATTCTATCATAAATCGGTACTATTCTGGATTCATCAATAAAACTTTTGGTACTTCTTCCGTTTTTGGCATGATTCTCCACTGTCACTTCCGTTTTTAAAAACAAGTGCATCACCTGCCCGATTCCTGTTTGTGGATATGTAATAATGTCATTATATTGTACAGTTGAATCTCCTGCCCAGAATATTGTCGGCATACTCAATCTCCTCCTATTTAAAATAATCAGGACGCAAATTCCTATCGAATATAAAAGGCTTGCTTGCTAAAAGCGCAAGCAAGCCTTATGTACTTTGTAATCTTTACTCTTTTACTGCACCGATGTTTACACCTTTTACGAAATACTTCTGTAAGAAAGGATATGCAATCATAAATGGTAAAATCGCACATACGATACCTGTATTAAACAAGGTTGTCTCTGATACAGCATACTGTGTCGTCGGTGTATCACCGTCCATAATCATGTTACGTAACTTATACTGGAAGTTCGTCTGATTTGGGTCTGTAATATAAATTTTAACTGTTGAATAGTCATTCCATACAGTAACTGCAAACATCAAACCGATAGATGCTAAAGCAGCTTTTGAAAGAGGAAGAACGATTTTAAAGAAAATTCCCATCGGAGTACATCCGTCAATCTTAGCAGCTTCATATAAACTTTCCGGAATACCTTCAAAGAAGTTCTTCATCAATACTAAGTTATAAACATTGATACCATGTTTTAATACAAGAATCCACATGTTATCTACTAAATGTAACTGTTTCATTACTAAGTACTCCGGAATCATACCACCGGAAAAAATCATAGTAAACAACAGGAACGCTGCCAAAATGTTACGTCCCGGTAACTCTTGCTGAGCCAGTACATATCCACCTAAAGTAGATAATGCCAAACCAAGAAGAGCACCCGCTACTGTAGTATACACAGAATTTAAAAACGGCTGATATAATTTTTGTGTTTCAATAACTGTTTTATATCCGTCTAAAGTCGGACGATTTGGCCACAATTGGAACTGATAAACACCTACCGCATTGAATGAGTCTACTACAACTTTCCAAATAGGAACGATAATCAGTAATGCGATAATTACAAATACTGTATAGTTGACAACGTCAAACAACTGTATTTTTTTCTTTTTTGGTTTTACAACAATCTTTTCTCTCGCCATGACTTACCTCCTACACAATACCGCGTCCACGGGTTTTCTTACTTGCATAGTTACAGATAATTACTAAAGCTCCGCCTACAAGGGATTTGAAAAGACCAACTGCTGTAGTATATCCGTAATTCGGCATTGCCTGTAAGAATGTCTGACGATAAATATAAGTAGAAATAACATCAGATACATCATAAACAGCTGTATTGTACAATACGAATACGGATTCGAACATATTCATAACTTTTGCCAAGTTCAAAATTAATACTGTTATAACTGTATTAGATAAAGCAGGTACTGTAATATACCATACTTTCTGCAAACGGGTTGCACCATCAATATCAGCAGCTTCATAAAGCTCCGGATTGATACCTGCCAAAGTAGCAAGGAAGATAATTGTTCCCCAACCGGTTTCCTTCCAAATATTAATCAAGTAGAAAATCGGACGCCACAAACTAGATTCCGCAAGGAAATAAATTCCCGCCTCATCCTCTGCCAGGAAACCGATATCTCTTAAGATACCGTTTACCATACCTGTTGATGTAGGGTTCAATAACAAATAGAAAATACCGGCTACAACCGCCCATGACATAAAGTGCGGTAAATATATAAGAGTTTGTAAAGTTTTCTTTACAAATAAATTTCCCATTTCATTTAAGAATACTGATACTACAACTGCTGTGAAAGTAGTAATCAATAACTTCGTAATACTTAATTCCAAAGTATTTTTAAATGCATTCCAAAATGCTGTTGTACCGAACATTTTGGTAAAATGATTAAAACCTATAAACTTTGGTACACCGACCGGTTTAAAATCATAAAAGGCGTAACGAACGCCAAGCATTGGCCAATAATTCATAACCAACACGAATAATAATACCGGAATAAACATCAAGTAATAACCACGATTATTCCAAATACGAAGTCTTAACGGCTTCACTCTTACAGGAACACCTGTTGATGTCATAACCTGTTTCTGCTTCTTCATAACAGTTTTCATCCTTTCTAAACACACTACACTTTCATTGCACATTACATATACACCGATATGTACTCTGCAATGAACCCTCTGAATAGACAGATTTTTCAAAAAAAGCTGCCCTGCCTTGGCAGGACAGCTATCAATAAGGATAAACTCCTCAATTATTTGTTAATTAGTTTGCATTAAGCTCTGTCAAACACTGTTCAACGATATCGCCAACAACTTTTACATAAAGGTCTTCCATAGCTTTATTAACATCTCCGCCCTTAGTAACAACATCTGTTACAACCTGTAACTTAGCGTCATAGATTGTACCGGCATTTTCTGTATAAGTTGGAGCTGCCGGTGATTCCGGAGCCGGTTTACAATTCTGTAAGAAGAATGTATTACCAACGTTTGCTAAATCACTGATTTCGATAAATCCATTTGTTAATGGAGCAACCAATAATGCTGGGTCAATAGCGTTCTTTTTCCATAATGAGTTAGGATCGTTAGGATTCTGTTTCAAATGGAACTGACCCTCTTCATATGTATATGTTTGAGCTTTGTCTGGGTTATCTGCATTTGTTGTGAACTCTTCTGCCTTTGTTGACCAGTGAACATCTTCTGCACCGTATACCCATAATGTCTGAACTGTGTCACCATCTAACATTGTTTCGATGAATGCATCGAAGATAGCCTGCTCACGAGTATCATCTCCATCACCATCATCAATGATTACCCATACAGGAGCTTCTCTGTCTAAGTATGCACCAACTTCAGCGATTGGAGCTAACTGTGTAATTCTGTCGTCAACTTCGTTCTTGCTTAAGTTGTCTGTTAATGTCTGATACCAAGTACCTGCCCAGTATGTGAACACACCTGAAGAACCGCTCTGGTCATTTGAGAACCATTTTGTACGGGCATCTTTTGTACCATTTGTTAATGTAGTAGGGTCAATAAGACCTTTCTGATATGCATCCTGTAATCTTAATAAAGCGTCTTTTGTTGCCTGTGTATTGAAACCATCATACCAAACACCATCTTCGCCTTTAAGGATTGCCGGATAAGCATCCTGCCAGAATTCCGGTAAGTAGTTGATGTATGGAGCTTCATTTCCTAAGAAACCTGCTGCGATAACGCCATATGTATCGTTCTTACCATTTCCGTCCGGATCCATTGTTGTAAATCTTGTTAATAATTCAATATAGTCATCATATGTCTTGATGTCATCAGCTGTCATACCAACTGCTTCTAACCATGCTGTCTTAACATAAGATACACAACCGTTACCATATGCCGGAGCAAAACCGTAAAGCTTGCCATCTTTCTTTAAAGACTCATTTGTCTCAGGAGAAGTGAGTCTTGACTGGAATTCAGCATTCTCATAAGCTTCTGTCATATCCCAAAGGATACCTGTTGTAGCGTACTGAGCATACATATCAGCAGACATAACCATAACGTCTGTTCTTGCGCCTGATACAAATCTTGTACCAACCTGTTCGTTGTATGAAGAGTGGTCTAACTGTACGATTTCAAGATCTACGCCAACTGCCTCTTCCCACTGTTTTTCGAAATCCTGCTGACCACTGTCAACAGTAGCTGTTAATGTACCATTAACTACACATACGATTTTGTCGAGTGTATACTCGCCACTTGCTTCTGTACCTGTTGCTGTATTGTTAGCATCATTATTAGAAGCATTGTTGCTTCCACCGCAAGCTACCATAGAAACTGTCATAGCTGCTACAAGAAGCATAGAAATAATTCTCTTCTTCATATTACCCTCCTATAGATACTAGAAAATTTTTCTCAAGATGTAAACGCTTTCACATCTCATACATGCATTATAGCGCAAAGATGTACATTTTGTAAAGAATGAAGTGTATGTATACAAGCTTTTCGTCACTTTTTCACAAAAAATAGCTTTTATATTTTTGTTGTAACCGCTTACATTCCCTTCCCAAACCCTTTATCCAAGCGGTTTTGTGACCCCTTTTCCGATTTCCAAAAAAAGTCTCTTTTCCTGCCTTTTTGTGCAATTTGTTAAATAAAATACAATCCTCATTTTCTCCTATCTTGAAGGGTATTTTCCCAACAAACTATTGGAATTCCCCTATAAGTTATGCTATGATATTTCAAGACTCAAAACAGTTTGTCACTTGTCTACTATGTAACCGCTATCATTTTTGCAATTTATTGAAAAAATGATTTTTTTCAGACATTTTAATCACAAACCAGTAAATGAAAGGACTGTTTTACATATGTTTACATTCGAAACAGCATCACCGGAATCTACCGGAATCTCCAGTCAGAATATCATTCGTTGTATTACCCGTTTACAACGCAAGCAAATACCTATGCACAGTTTGCTGCTCCTTCATCAGGACAAACTGATTACAGAAGGCTACTACGCCCCATATACTGCGGATACTTTGCATCGTATGTTCTCAATCAGCAAAAGCTTTACTTCCATCGCAATCGGTTTGCTGGAATCAAAAGGAATGCTTTCTCTGTCCGATAAAATATGCGACTACTTTCCGGAATATATTTCTAAAGATACGCATCCATGGACTTTAGCAATGACCATTCAGGATATGCTAATGATGCGGACTTGTCACGCTGCTACCACTTACAAGCTCAACATGCAGTCTGACTGGGTCGAGAGTTTTTTTAAAGTCGCCCCAACACATCCTTCCGGCAAACTTTTTCATTATGACACCTCTTCCGCACACACTTTATGTGCTTTGGTTGAAAAATTGACCGGAATGGACATGCTTTCTTATCTTAAAAAGAAACTGGCAATTTTAGATTTTTCCGAAGAATCCTATATGATAAAAGATCCATTTGGGATTTCTATGGGCGGAAGCGGACTTGTCGCAAAGCCAATCGACATCTTAAAGTTTGGATACCTGCTTTTACACGATGGTCTTGGTTGTGTCCCAGCCGACTACATCCGTCAGGCTACCTCCAATCTTACACCAACCCTTATGACTGCTCCGCTTCCGAGTGAAGCCTGTGGCTACGGTTATCAAATCTGGCGCAATGAACGTGATGGTTTTGTCTGTTACGGTATGGGAGGACAGTTTGTCATCTGCATTCCAAAGCACAACTTCATCTGTGTCACAACGGCAGATACGCAAGGGATGGCTGGTGCTAACCAATTGATTTACGATGCTATTTATGAAGAAATATTAGACAAGATTACGGATGACTCTTTACCGGAAGATAAAATTGCGCAAGACAATTTAAATATGTTGTTAAAAAATCTGGCGCTTTCTCCGTTAAACGGAGCCATGCACGCTCCATGCAGTAATATAATCCACAATAAAGAATATGTTTTATCGGATAATCCAAATGGTTTTTCTAAGATTTCCGTAGATTTCCCTTCCGCTCCCGCCGATGCCACACATGGCATCTTGCATTTTACCCTACGCGGAAACGACTACGAATTACATTTTGGACTTCATAATATGCAATATGGCATTTTCCCAATCTACAATATGAAATATGCCGCCAGTGCAGAATGGTTGTCAGCGGACACCTTGTATATCAAGGCACACATCATTGATAAATACGTTGGTTCTGTGCGATTTGAATTGACTTTTGGGAAAAATGATGTGACTGTATTTATGAAAAAAATAGAAGAAAGTTTATTCCATGAATTTAACGGGCACTTATACGGAATCTGCAAATAGTATGCAAAAGGAGCCGGACGCGGGTATTCGTCCGGCTCCTCTTATATAGTTTAGGGAAGAATAATTTCTTTGTTTAGCTTGGCTGTTTGCCAATATATGCTAAGATACCACCATCTACATAAAGAATATGTCCATTTACTGCATTTGATGCTTCAGAAGCAAGGAATACTGCAGGTCCTGTTAATTCTTCCGGTTTTAACCATCTGTCAGCCGGTGTCTTTGCACAGATAAACTGATCAAACGGATGTCTGCTTCCGTCAGGCTGAATCTCACGAAGCGGAGCTGTCTGCGGTGTTTCAATATAACCAGGTCCTAAACCGTTACACTGGATATTGTACTGGCCGTACTCAGAACAGATATTCTTTGTAAGCATTTTCAAACCACCTTTTGCAGCTGCATAGGCAGATACTGTCTCACGTCCTAATTCAGACATCATAGAACAGATGTTGATAATCTTACCTGCACGTTTCTCCATCATTGCAGGAAGTACCGCTTTTGCCATGATGAATGGTCCGTTCAAGTCAATATCGATAACCTGTCTGAACTGGTCTGCTGTCATCTCATGCATCGGAATACGTTTGATGATACCTGCATTATTTACTAAGATATCAATTGTTCCAACTTCTTCTGTAATCTTTGCAACCATTGCATTTACCTGTTCTTCATTAGTAACATCACAAACATAACCATGTGCTTTGATGCCTTTTTCTGCGTATGCTGCTAAACCTTTATCTACCAATTCCTGATTGATATCGTTAAAACATACTGTTGCACCTGCCTCTGCATATGCGGATGCGATTGCAAAACCAATACCATAAGACGCACCTGTAACAAGTGCTATTTTACCTTCTAACGAAAAATTTGTGTAAGCTGACATTTTTCTTCTCCTTTACTTATTTATTATAATGTCACACCCTGTTTAAAAATTGCCATGTCATGGAAGCCTGCTTCCTCACTGCAAACCTTTTTACCGGATGCTACTGCTACTACATAATCAAACATTTCCTGTGCTGTTTCTTCGATTTCCTTATCCTCTACTAACACACCTGCGTTAAAATCAATCCAATTTTTCTTCTTATTCGCAAGATTACTGTTACTTGAAATCTTAACAGTCGGAACCGGTGAAGAGAATGGTGTTCCTCGTCCGGTTGTAAACAAAACAATATGTGCTCCACTGGCAGCCAGCGCCGTAGATGCAACCAAATCATTACCCGGAGCACTTAAAAGATTTAATCCCGGTGTCTTCACTACCTGTCCATAAGAAAGCACGCCTTTTACCGCCGCACTTCCGGACTTCTGTGTACATCCTAATGATTTATCTTCTAAAGTAGAGATTCCTCCCTTTTTATTACCCGGAGACGGATTCTCATAAATGGTCTGATTATTGCTCTTGAAATATTGCTTGAAGTCATTTATCAACTTCACCGTTTCATCAAACAAGGCTTCATTTTCACAACGGTTCATAAGCAGTGTCTCTGCACCGAACATTTCAGGAACCTCTGTTAAAATAGTAGTTCCGCCTTTGCTGATTAACAAATCAGAGAATTTTCCTACTAACGGATTGGCTGTAATTCCAGAAAATCCATCACTGCCGCCACATTTCATACCGATAATTAATTTTGAAACACTAATCGGTTCTCTTTGGAATGCAGATGCGTAAGTAATCAATTCATCCAAAAGTGTCGCGCCTGCTTCCATTTCATCTTCTACATCCTGGCAAACCAAGAACTTCACTCGATTCTCATCATAAGCCCCGATATATGGCTTTAAAACTTCAATATTACTATTCTCACAACCGAGACCTAACACTAACACGCCACCGGCGTTCGGATGATTGATTAAGTCTGCCAAAATTGTTCTGGTATGCTCCTGGTCATCTCCCATTTGCGAACATCCATACGGATGTGGGAATGCAATAACTTCATCTATCGAACCTTTCAAGCGGCTGTTTGCTGCTTTTGCCATAGCGGTGGCAATATTATTCACGCAACCCACTGTTGGAACAATCCAAATTTCATTACGAACGCCGACTTTCCCATCCGGGCGGTTAAATCCCATAAATGTCGCATCCTCTGTAGCTGCCAGTGTCGTATCAACCGGCTCGTATGTATACGTAAGCAAATCACCCAACGCTGTTTTTACGTTATGTGTATGAATCCACTGACCGGCTTTTATAACTTCCTTCGCATTTCCGATACGGAAACCGTACTTGATAACATCGCCGCCTTCTGCAATTTCACGGATTGCCATTTTATGTCCTGCCGGAATCGTTTCAAGCGCTGTGACAGTAACATCACCTGCCACAACACTTTCACCTTCTGCAATTTCTTTTAAAGCAACAATGACATTATCATTTTCATGAATTTTGATATAATCTTTCACTTTTGCCTCCAAATTATGCAAACGACTTTTCCAATGCAGCTCTCATACCAAGTTCACGAATGTCTGCCAAATATGCCGTAACTGCTTCTTCAACCCCTGCAATAGCACTTAAATCCTGTCCCCAGAACTCTACATTGCTGAGTGTTGCATGAGCAAATTCTGCTGTCTCTTTACTACTGTTAGCTGCAAAAAACTCTAATACTGCTGCATCATCCAAAATGTTATATTCCTGTTCACCTCTGTGACCGATTAACGCTTTGTCTCTGATTTCAGTTCCTGTATAGAATGCCATTAATGCTGCCAGCGAGAATGTAAGGTGTGCCGGAAGCTTGCCTTCGTTCTCAATATATCCTAAAAAGCTTGGCATACATCTTGCTCTCCATTTTGAAACAGAGTTCAAAGAGATTGCCAATAATGCATGTTTTACATATGGGTTATTAAAACGTGTAATTACTGCATTTGCAAAATCAACCAAATCCTCTTTTGGTAAAGCAAGTGTTGGAATTACTTCATTGAAAATAGTATTTTTCATAAAGTTCAACACTAATTCGTCCTGCATGGATTCTAATACGATATCGTTACCTGCAAGATAAGAAGCCAATACAAACGATGTATGCGCACCATTTAAGATACGTACTTTTCTCTGCTTATATGGTTTCTGATTATCGGTAAAAATAACCGGAAGACCTGCCTGTGGCAACGGAAGCTCTTTACTGATATCTTTGTCGCTTTCGATAACCCAGAGTGCAAACGGTTCACCTGTTACAATTAAGTTATCCTGATAACCGAATTCTTTGCAAAGTTCCTCTGCCTCATCTCTCGGGTATCCTGTTACAATACGGTCAACTAATGTGGAAGTGAAAACACATGCACTGTTTACCCATGCCACAAAAGCTTCTTCCAAATTCCAAAGTGCTGCTAATTTCAAAACACATTCTTTTAAATGAATTCCGTTATCATCAATCAACTCAACCGGAAGAATGATAAGTCCTTTATCTTCGGCACCATTAAAATGCTGGTATCTTTCATATAAGAACTTTGTCAATTTGCCCGGATACGTCTTAGGCGGTGTAAACTCGATACGGTCTGTATCATCATATACAATACCTGCTTCTGTTGTATTTGAAACGATAAAACGTAATGTGTCAAGCTTTGCATAATCTGCATACTTCTCATATTCGCCATATGCATCTACTACATCTGTTACACTTGTCACAACACGGTTAATTTTCTTTGCTTCCCCATCTACAATACCTCTTAACTGTACTGTATACTGGCTTTCCTGCTTATGGAACAAATCCAGCGAGCCAAATTCAATCGGCTTTACTAACACGATGTCGCCGTTAAAATCTCCTGTTTCATTTGCAATATCAATCATATAATCCACAAATGCACGAAGGAAATTACCTTCGCCAAACTGCAACACCTTAACTGGTCTTTCAACTTTTCCTGTTTTTGCTTTACTTAAAAGTTCCATTATTTATCCCATTTCCTTTCAATTCATGTTTTCGATGAATGTAAGCGTTTACATCCTCTATTTTTGCACCTTTTTTTCGTTTCGTCAATAGCCTTTTGAAAAGATGTTGGTTACTTTTTACATTTTTTCTGTTTTGCACATATTTATTTGCACATTTTTGTCATTTTGACAGTTTTATTTAGTTGAATTAAAGTTTTAGGTATTGTATAATATTTGCAAACCGAAATGTAACTGCTTTCATGTTTTGTTACATTCGACAAGTTATTCGGGGAGATTTATAAAATGGCACTTACAATTTACGACATTTCTAAGAAGGCAGGTGTATCTATCGCCACAGTATCCCGCGTTTTAAACGGGAGCGATAATGTACGCCCTTCTACACGCAAGAAAGTTATGGACGTTATCGAGAAATACGATTACACTCCCAACGCTTTCGCCAGAGGTATGGGCCTTCACACGATGCACACTATCGGTATTTTATGTGCCGATTCATCCGACCTTTTCCTGGCAAAGGCGGTATATTATCTGGAACAGGAATTACAGGCAAACGGCTATGAATCTCTTCTCTGTTGCACCGGCTACAACCTTGACGTGAGAAAAAATTATGTAAATTTAATCCTTTCCAAAAAAGTTGATAGTCTGATTCTGGTAGGTTCTAACTTCATCGGCACCACAGAAGAAGAAAATGAATACATCAAAGAGGGTTCTACACAGGTTCCTATCATGTTGCTAAATGCTGCATTTGATTATCCAAATGTTTACAGTACCACTTGTGACGATTTTTCTACTATGTTTGATGCAACTTCTTCTATGCTAAATGCGGGAATATCTGATATACTATATTTATATAATTCCCACTCATATAGTGGTAAAAAAAAGCTGGGTGGATTTAAAGCAGCCATGGAAGCTAATCATGTAGCGAACTACAAGGATTTAATCCACTACTGTGACGCGAACCACAGTTCCATTAATGATGTAGCTGCTCTTTTAGAACGTATTGCCGATTCAGGCAAGACCATTCACGGTGTCATTGCTGCTGATGATTCATTAGCCATCGGCGCTATCAAATATGCCCAGAAAAAAGGCCTCCGAATTCCCGAAGATTTATCGGTAATCGGCTACAATAACTCGATTTTAACCAGTTGCTGCTCTCCGGAGTTGACATCTATCGATAATAAACTTGAAACACAGACACAACAGTTAGTACAGACACTGCTTGGCGTGTTAGACGGTAGAGAAATGCCTAAGAAATCAGTCTTTTCCGGCAAACTGATTGAACGCGGCACTACCAATTTTTCTAAATCGAAATAAAGGTTCATTTAGTCCTTTATCATAAATATCATAAAAATAATAAAAATCAATGGAGGGAATCATTTTATGAAACAATTTATGGATGAAAATTTCTTGCTTTCAACTGAGACCGCACAGAAGTTATATCATGACTATGCATCACAGGTTCCGGTGCTTGACTATCATTGCCACATCAACCCACAGGAGATTTACGAAGATCGTAAATTCGAAAACATCACACAGGTATGGTTAGGCGGAGACCACTACAAATGGCGTTTTATGCGTTCCAGCGGTGTAGATGAATTCTATATTACAGGCGGCGCATCCGACAAGGAAAAATTCTTAAAATGGGCTGAATGCTTAGGAAAAGCAATCGGCAACCCACTCTACCACTGGAGTCATTTAGAATTACAGAAATATTTTGGTTATAAGGGTGCTTTAAACAAAAAAACTGCCGAAGAAGTTTGGGAACTTTGCAATGCCAAACTTGCAGAACCATCTATGACTGTCCGCAATATCATCAAACAGTCTAACGTTACATTAATCTGTACAACAGATGACCCTGTAGATACTTTGGAATGGCATCAGAAAATTGCAGCAGATGACAGCTTCGACGTTCAGGTTCTCCCTGCTTGGAGACCGGACAAGGCTATGAATCTTGAAAAACCAACCTTTATTGATTACTTAAATAAATTATCTGAAGTTTCCGGCATTCAGATTACGACATTTGCTGATTTATGCGCAGCTTTATCTAACCGTATGGACTACTTTGCTGCTAATGGTTGTTCTGTAACAGACCATGGTTTAGAGTACATGATGTACCAGCCATATACAGAAGCTGAAGTAGAAGCTATTTTTGCAAAACGTTTAGCCGGCGAATCTGTAACACGTGCAGAAGAATTAAAATACAAAACAGCATTCATGGTATTTGAAGGCCGCGAATGTGCAAAGAGAAACTGGGTATCCCAGCTTCACTATGGTTGTAAACGTGATAATAACACACCACAGTTTGAGAAATTAGGACCGGATACAGGTTATGACTGTATCAACAATTACGCTCCTTCTTCTGAACTTGCAGATTACTTAAATGCATTGCAGATAAATGGTGAACTTCCAAAAACTATTATCTATAGCTTGAATCCAAATGATAATCAGGCTATCGGTACAATTTTAGGTTGCTTCCAGGATTCTACTGCAGTTGCTAAGATTCAGCAGGGTTCTGCATGGTGGTTCAATGACCACAAAGTAGGTATGCAGGACCAGATGCTCTCTCTCGCAAGCCTTGGTAATCTTTCCGGTTTTGTCGGAATGTTAACAGACTCAAGAAGTTTCTTATCATACACACGTCACGACTACTTCAGAAGAATTCTCTGTGAATTAGTCGGAAACTGGGTAGAAAATGGCGAATATCCGGCAGATTTCGAAACATTAGAAGAAATCATCAAAGATATCAGCTACAATAACGCTGTCAGATATTTTGGTTTTAATCTTGAGACAAAATAATAAATCAAACAGCAGTAAATAGCAGAAACGAGGATTCATATGGAATTAAGAACAGCCGCATCTCCAAGAGATGTCAAACATTACACAACAGAACGTCTCCGCGAAGAATTTTTAATCGATGACTTATTTCAGGAAGACGTTATCAAATTAGTATACAGTCACATCGACCGTATCATTACAGGTTCTGCCGTTCCGGTAAAAGAGACTTTGACTCTTACCGCAGGCGATGAATTGCGTGCACAATATTTCTGTGAAAGACGAGAACTCGGTGTTATCAATATCGGCGGAGCCGGTACCATCACTCTTGATGGCAAAGATTACCATGTCGGACACAAAGAAGGCATGTATATCGGTATGGGAACAAAAGATATTTCTTTTGCCAGTGATGATGCCGCTACACCTGCTAAATTTTATTTAAACAGTGCCCCTGCACACAAAACATATCCTACCGTTTTAATCAAACCGGAAGGTACACCGGAAGATGGTGTTGTTATCGTAAAAGACTGTAACAAAGTTGAATTAGGCTCATTAGAGCAGGCAAACCACAGAACAATCTGCAAATATATTCTTCCGGGTCAGGTAGAAAGTTGTCAGTTAGTTATGGGTATGACCAAATTAGAACCGGGCAGTGTTTGGAACACAATGCCATGTCATACACATGACAGACGTATGGAAGTATATTTATACTTCGAAATGCCACAAGATGCATTTGTAATGCACTACATGGGCGAACCAACTGAGACTCGTCACATCGTTATGCGTAACGAACAGGCGGTTATCTCTCCAAGCTGGTCTATCCACTCAGGATGTGGTACACAGGCTTATACATTTATCTGGGGAATGGTTGGCGAAAATCAGGACTTCGATGACATGGACGGCTGTGCCATGACAGATATTTTATAACACTAGTATAATTATTATGATGTTGGGGTCAAAAAGTACTTTTAAAGTACTTCATCGGCAAATTGCATTAAGTACTTATTTTTTGTGACTTTGGAAGAGAATTAGCATTTCTTAATATATCTATTCTTCACCAACAATGTTCTGCCACGGATGGCAGAACAAGTCCTAACGAGTCACGGATGGCTCTTTAGGACGTTTGTGTCACGATTTTACAAGAAAAATTAGATATATTTAGAAATTCTTATTCTCGGACATCGGAATAAAAAATGAGGTCTTTGTACAATTTGTCAAAAAACACAAAGTACTTTTTGACCCCAACATCATTATTATGAAAAAGGTAAGGTATAATCATGAAAATTGCTTTAATCAATGAAAATAGCCAGGCGGCCAAAAATGAACTTATCTGCAACACTTTAAAAGCTGTTGTAGAACCAATGGGACACGAAGTAGTAAACTATGGTATGTACTCCGCAGAAGATGCAAATCAGCTCACTTATGTACAGATTGGTATTCTCACTGCTGTACTTATTAACTCCGGTGCTGCTGATTTTGTTATCACCGGATGCGGAACGGGTGAAGGTGCAATGCTTGCCTGCAACTCTTTCCCACAGGTGCTTTGCGGTCACGTAGAATCACCACTTGATGCTTACCTCTTCTCTCAGGTAAACGACGGAAATGCAATTGCACTTCCTTTCGCTGAAAACTTCGGCTGGGGCGGTGAATTAAACCTCCAGTATATTTTTGAGAAATTATTCTGTACACCGGGTGGCGGCGGCTATCCAAAGGAACGTGTCGTACCGGAACAGCGCAATAAGAAAATATTAGACGAAGTAAAGAAAGTAACACACCGTGATTTAGTTTCCATCTTAAAAGACCTTGACCCTGAATTGGCAAAAGGTGCTTTAAGCGGAGAAAAATTCGAAGAATTATTCTTCCCTGCATGCAAGGATGAGGCAATCGCCACTGCTGTCCGCGAGGTATTAAGCAAATAGTTATCCGCTTACAATACGAATGACGCATTGCAGTTTCAGCCCGTAGCAGTGCTTATGCGAAACCGATTTTATGTTATTTTAGAGAAAAGCTTAGAAATACTCTTTGTCATCTGACAGAATATAGTTTTATGTACGCTAATGTGTTGAACAAATTTCGGCTTCTGTCTGTATAACTCGAACCTGCCGGTTAATGCCTTGCAGTGTTACTAACAGACTGTGCGGATAAAGTCATGATTAAATCTGCGCGTCAAAACTCAAAAATCCCGTACATTTAGGTGTCAATTTATTTTGACAACTATATGTACGGGATTTTTTCAAACAGATTGACGCTGCAGATTATGTTTTATCCACACATGTCTGTAAGGAACACTAGACAAGCCATAAAAAGCAGTTCGTGATTATACAGACAGAAGCCGAAATTTGTCCAACCTTTAGCGAACATAAAAAATCACGTTTCTGTCAGACGACAAAGTAGCATTT
>CAYMTX010000024.1:0-22554 GCA_964393475.1 uncultured Roseburia sp.
TGCCTTGCAGTGTTACTAACAGACTGTGCTGATAAAGTCATGATTAAATCTGCGCTCCAAAACTCAAAAATCCCGGACATTTAGCTACCAATTCTATTTTGATAACTATATGTCCGGGATTTTTTTAAACAGATTGTCGCAGCAGATTATGTTTTATCAGCACATGTCTGTAAGGAACACTAAACAAGCCACTATAAGCAGTTCGTGATTATACAGACAGACGCCGGAATTTGCTTCAACCTTTAGCGAACACAAAAAATCACGTTTCTGTCAAAGTTCAAGTAGTATTTCAAGCTTTTTGATAATATAACATAAAATCTGTTTTGGATTATAAGTATATCACTGTCCATACATAGTACACGAAGTCATCTGTTTTTACAAATGATTGCGTTGTGGTGCAATTAAAGGCGCGGGCGTTGCTGTAACAAGATATTTACAGCGCTTTGTAATTCGGGATGTGCACGATACGACTTGACAAGAGCACGCTCCTGTGAACTGATTTGAAAATCAACTTTATCGGTATAGCCGAAGGCACATAAAATATTATCAATATTATATAATTCACAAAGCGTCAGAAGAATGTCGGCACTTGGTTGTGATTGACCGCTTTCCCAACCATAAATCGTTTTTGGTGCTGCTTTAATATCGCGTTCTTCTAAAAGAAGAGAAACATCTTGAACAGAATAATTATTTCTTTTTCTGTATTCCTTTAAAACTTTAGCAATATTCTCTTTCATCTTATAATTTCCTTAATTTACCAATTGTTTAATCGTATCATAGCGTTGCGATAGTTTATATGTCAATAAATTCTCGACAAATAAGAAAATAAGTATTGCAATTCTTGGTAGACGAGAATAGAATAATTACAAATATTGCAATTTAAGAATGGTGAAAAATATGGAAAAATCAGATGTTACAGATTTCTTCTTGGAATATTTCGAGAAAAACGGAATAAATAAGAGATGGATTTCTGAGAATACGGGAATTGAAATTGAAAAGATTTCTGAAAATTACAGACAACCACTGACCGCAACAGAATTTTTTGAATTATGCATGTTGTTAGAGATAGAACCTGAATGCATACAGAAATGGATTAAGACACATACTAAAAAGAAAAAGGTGGTATGTGAAGATGCAAATAGGAAAACAGAGTCTGCAATTTGAGGTGACACCTTATATTATTAGCAGTGCTAATATTGTGGGCACAAAAGAAGGTGCAGGACCGCTTAAGGATTACTTTGATGTAATTGGCGGAGATGACCGTTTTGGTCAAAAAACATGGGAGGAGGCGGAGAGTACTCTGCAAAAGGAAGCACTGACCATGGCTATTGGGAAGGCAAGGAAAAAGCTGGATGAGGTACGGTACCTTTTTGCAGGAGACTTGCTGGGACAGACGATTGCTACGAGTTTTGGCTTAATGAATTTTAGAGTGCCTCTTTTTGGACTGTATGGCGCATGCAGTACTTGCGGGGAATCCTTGTCGTTGGCTGCGATGTGTGTAGCTGCAGGGTATGCGGATTTGGTGGCAGCAGTGACTTCCAGCCATTTTGCAAGTGCAGAAAAACAGTTTCGTTTTCCGCTTGAATATGCAAATCAGAGACCAAAATCAGCGACGTGGACTGTTACGGGAAGCGGAGCATTTTTAATTGGAAAAGAAAAATCAAAGGTAAAAATCAGTGGCATTACTACCGGTGTAATCGAAGATTATGGGGTTAAGGATTCTATGAATATGGGGGCAGCAATGGCACCGGCTGCCAGAAATGTAATTCGGCAGAATTTGATGGATTTTAATAGAAAACCGGAAGATTATGATTTAATCATAACCGGAGACTTGGGAACCGTAGGGCAGGAAATATTGATTAAGCTTTTAAAAGACGATAAATACGATATATCTCAGAATCACAGAGATTGTGGTATTGAAATATATGATGCAAAAACACAGGGAACAGGTGCCGGTGGTTCGGGTTGTGGCTGTTCGGCGGTGACATTAAGTGCATATTATTTGAAACAGATAGAACAGGGAAAATTGAAACGGATTTTATTTGTGCCGACGGGGGCACTTCTTTCAACAGTATCATTTAATGAAGGAATGCCGGTTCCGGGAATTGCACATGCAGTTGTAATTGAGCATGCCGAGGACTAATATACCGGGATGCTATAAAAGAAAATGTGAAGAAAAGGAGCTTGTAATGGATTATATAAATGCATTCTGGGTAGGGGGACTTATCTGTGTCCTGGTCCAGATTTTAATGGAAAAAACAAAACTTTTACCGGGAAGAATTATGGTATTGCTAGTGTGTACAGGAGCAGTTTTGGGAGCGGTTGGAATCTATGAACCTTTTTTGGAATTTGCGGGTGCAGGAGCCAGTGTACCATTGCTCGGATTTGGGAATACGTTGTGGAAAGGGGTCAAGGAAGCAGTGGATGAGTTTGGCTTTTTGGGAATTTTTATGGGTGGTTTTAAAGCAAGTGCAGTAGGAATTTCAGCGGCACTGGTATTTGGATATTTGGCTAGTATATTCTTCCAGCCTAAAATGAAAAAATAACCTTGAAAAAATCGTCCGAAAGTACTACAATTTCTTTATGCGGTAACATATCAGAGAATGAATTACTTGGAGAAGAATTGGAGCATGTATATGGACAGAGATGCATTGGTAGCAGCAAATGTTGACTACGAAAATGGTATAAAAAGATTTGCCGGAAATGCAATGCTTTATGAGAAATATTTGTTGAAATTCAGAGATGATGTACACTATGAAACTGTGAAAACAGCTTACGAAGCAGGTGATTTTGACACCTTGTTAAAAGAGGCCCATACCTTAAAGGGAGTAGCCGGAACATTAGGATTGACAGATATTTACCAGGCTTGTTCTAACATCGTAGTGGCGTTACGTGGCGGACGGACAGAACAGGTACCGCAGTTGTTTTATATGTTACAACATGCCTATGAAAAGACAATGAATGTTGTCAGATAAAATTTTATATGCTATAATGCTTATTGACAATATACGCGTCAAAGCCCGCATGAATGCCTCATACTGTGTGAGCATGAATGCCGGAGACATGGTATACTAGAATTTGTTTATTATTTATTACAAGGAGGAAAAATATATGCCAATGCAGATGGGATTCCGTTGGTATGGTGAAGGAAACGATAAAATCAGTCTTAACTATATCAAGCAGATTCCTGGTGTGACAAGCATTGTATGGGCGTTACACCACAAAATGCCTGGAGAAGTTTGGGAAGTTGAAGAAATCGCAGAAGTGAAGAAACAGCTTGACGAATACGGTTTCAACATGGACGTTGTAGAATCAGTTAACGTACATGATGATATTAAGATTGGTCTTCCGACACGCGACCAGTATATCGCAAATTATATCCAGACAATCAAAAATCTTTCACAGTTTGGCGTTAAGGTTATCTGTTATAACTTTATGCCTGTATTTGACTGGACACGTACAGATTTGTTCCATCCGGTTGGGGACGGCTCTACAGCACTTTATTATGAAGCAAGCCGTATCCACGATGACCCTAAGGAAATGGCAGATTACATTTTAAATAACTTAGGCGGCATGACATTCCCGGGTTGGGAGCCTGAACGTATGGCTAAGTTAGACGAATTATTTGCAGCTTACAAAGAAGTTGACAAAGAAAAATTATGGGCTAACTTAAAATACTTCTTAGAGGCGATTATGCCAACATGTGAGGAATGCGACATAAAAATGGCTATTCATATGGATGATCCGCCATGGGATATTTTTGGACTTCCACGTCTTTTGACATGTGAAGAGAATATTGACCGTTTCTTAAAGATGGTTGATAACCCATATAACTGTTTGACATTATGTTCAGGAAGCTTAAATGCTGATCCTAAGAATAATGTAGCGGATATCGTTCGTAAGCATTGTGATCGTATCGCATTTGCTCATATCCGTAACGTAAAACATTTTGAAAATGGTGACTTCTCTGAAGCAAGCCACCGCGATTGCGATGGTGATACAGGAATTCTTGATGTTTTGAAGGCTTACCATGATTGTGGTTTTGAAGGATATATTCGTCCTGACCATGGCCGTCATCTTTGGGATGAAGAGCCGGGTAATGTACGTCCGGGTTATGGTTTATATGACCGTGCACTGGGTATTATGTACATGTTAGGTGTTTGGGATATGTTAGACAAACAGAAAGCTGAGAAATAATCTTAGATATCAAAAAAGCAGGTTTATTATAAACCTGCTTTTTTTGTGTGCATCTGCTAGATGCTAAGATGTTTTTCTGTAATTTTAAAATATTCAGGATGTTTGCGGATTTCTAAAGCACTTGCATTGAAACCATCATAAATGTGATGGGAAATTCTATCTGATAAGGTTTCCAAATCGTTTGTGGCGATGCATTCTGCAATCGCTACGTGTTCATCGTAGAGGCGGCGTAAGTCATTTTTACCGCCCATATTAATAAAAGTACGGAAACGTTCGTACTGAGAATTAATCGCATTGAAAAAAGCAGAGATATTTTTTTGCCGGCTAATTCATAAAGTGTATAGTGAAAATGGTTATCGGCAATGATGAATGCACGACTCATTTCTTCTTTGGACATATCAGAATTCAGGATATCCAGTTGCTCCTGTAGTACGAGCTGGATACGATATTCTTGAGATTTGTCATAGGTAGCGGCTAAATCTTTGAAAATTGCCTGTTCTATTACTTCACGAACATATAGATTATCAGAAATCATATCCAGGTCAATTAAAGATACAAAAGTGCCAATGTGTGGCTTGATTTCTAAAAGACCTTCTGATTCAAGAGCTTTGAATACGTCACGGACCGGAGTTCTTGAAATGTTATATTTGGCTGCAGTCTCGATTTCACTGATAGTTGCTCCCGGAGCAATTTCAAGATGCAGTATCTGTTCTCTAATGGATTCGTAAGCGGTTTGCGAAGCAGCCGCCTTTTTCTTGATAGGCATATAAATTTCTTCCTTACATTTTATTACTTAGTTGTATACATGATCTCTTGTTATGGATTATAGACCATAAAATGGAAATAATCAATGCTTGTATACAAGAAAAACAAAAGATTGTACAAAAGCAACAAAACAGAGTATACTTAATTTAGCACTATCTAAGTAAAAGAAAGGGAATAGGAGACAAATTCGAATTTTGAGGAGAAAATATTATGAAAAATAAAGGATTAGGTGCGATGACACCGGAAGACAAAAGAGTAAATATTGTGATTGCGGTTGTTGCAATTATGATTGCAATTGCATTAGCAGTTTATAGTTGGCAGGTATTGCCGGAGCAAGTGTCAAACCAGTTGAATGCATTTGATACAGGTATAGCGACGATACCGAAAGTGATTGCAATCCTGTTTCCGTTCGGAATAAGTGTATGTTCAGCTATTTCAGCTATTAACTATAGGAAACAGGCGGTGGTATGCCTGATAGGATATGCAATGAGTATTCTATTTTTGATTTTTAATTAAGTCCATTTGCCGGAAACTGTCAATGTACGTTTACATTAAGTACAGATTTGTTTTGAATATTAATAAGAAAAACAACGCATACTAAGAACCAGTAAAAAATCGGAGGCGTATGAGTATGACAAAACCATTTGGTATGCGTGACAAAATAGGGTATCTGTTCGGAGATTTTGGAAATGATTTTACTTTTATCCTCTCTTCAAGCTTTTTAATGAAATTTTACACAGATGTCATGGACATCGATGGCTTTGTGGTGGGAATAATAATGATGATAGCCAGGTTTATTGATGCATTTACTGATGTGACAATGGGAAGAATTTGTGATCAAAGCAAAACTTTGGCAACAGGAAAATTTAAACCATGGATTCTTAGAATGTCAGGACCGGTGGCAGTTTCATCTTTTCTTATTTATCAAAGTAGTCTGGCAGACAGTTCGACAGGATTTAAGATTGCATGGCTTTTTGTAACGTATATTTTGTGGGGATCTGTTTTTTATACTTCTATTAATATTCCATACGGTTCTATGGCATCAGCCATTTCGGCGGAACCTGGGGATAGACAATCACTGTCAACTTATCGTTCAATGGGTGGAACGTTAGCGGGGCTTTTGATAGGTGCGGGTGTACCAATGCTGGCGTATGATGAGATAAATGGAAATATGGTGTTGAATGGTACGAGATTTACTATTATAGCAGGTATATTTTCAGTTTTGGCAGTGCTATGTTATCTGATTTGTTATTTTATGGTTACAGAGCGTGTGTGGATAGAGTCCTTTGAAACAAAAGGGGCGAAAAATGGTGTGTTTCAGATGCTTACCAATGCATTTCATAATAAGGCATTGATTTCTATTATTGCTGCTTCGATAGTAATGCTATTAGCTCAGCTTACACTGCAGTCTATGGCAAATTATGTATATCCTAATTTTTATCGAAGCACGGCGGCACAGTCGGCATCCAGTCTTGTTATGTTGGTTGCAATGTTGATTTCAGCAGCCGTTGCAAAGCCTGTGGCGGAGCGAATCGGAAAAGCAGAACTTTCGGCAGGTGCGAATTTGTTGGCGGCAGGTGTGTGTGTACTTCTTTTTTTTATTAGGCCGGAAAATGTATGGGTGTATGTATTTTTTATAGGCTTGTGCTGGCTGGGACTTGGGATGTTCTCTATGGTTTCGTGGGCACTGATTACGGATGTTATCGACTATTCGGAGATAAAACATGGCGTGAGAGAGGATGGAAGTGTCTATGCATTGTATTCTTTTGCAAGAAAACTTGGACAAGCGGCGGCGGCGGGTGTATCGGGTTTTTTGCTGACAATGATTGGGTATACACAGGAACGTGCATTTGATACCGATGTTGTGAATGGGATTTTTAATATTTCTACATTAATACCGGCACTTGGCTTTGGCTTGTTAGCGGTTATTTTGTGGTTCTGGTATCCGTTGCATAAAAAACAAGTGGATGAGAATGTGACAATTTTAAAGAAAAGGCGAAAAGAACAAGAATAGAGTTGTGTAAAAAATGGAAGCGCTTACAAGAACAAAAAATAGTGAAACCAAAAGATTGTGCAAGTTTGTAAAAAAATAGGATAAAAAAGCGGAGAAAAACGATTCAAAAAGTCTACTTGTATACAAGTGGACTTGACAAAATCCTTTTTTGAAAGAAATGTCATCTGTGCATTTTGAATAAATTTCGGTGTTGAATATTGGCAATAACAATGAAAAAAACAATGCAGATTGACGCTTGTATACAAGAATGATATACTAAAAGCAACAAGTGAAACGAGGGTGTGGCGTTTCTTTGTCGATTTTTAAATCTTTTTAGAAGAAGGAGAAAAGTATTATGAAAACGTTATCTTCAAAGTATTATGGAGAAAATGGTATTCATCGCGTTCCGCTATGGAGAATCGGATGTTTCGCGTTGAATAACACATCTACGAATCTTTACATGTTTTTAATGAACTTCGTAGCTTATTATTTAGCAGGCTGGGTTGGTGTAGGTACTGTAATGGCTGGTTCATTCTCAATGATGATGAGAATCTGGGACGGCGTAACAGACCCGTTTGTTGGTTTTATGGTAGATAAGACAAATGGTAAGTTTGGTAAGAACCGACCGTTTATGGTTATCGGTAATGTGATTTTGTTTGTTACATCATACATTTTGTTCCATGTAACACACTTACTTCCTATGGCAGTAAGATTTCCGTTCTTTATCGTGATTTCAGCTATTTATTATCTGGGTTATACATGCCAGTGTGTTGTTACAAAATCAGCACAGACATGTCTGACCAACGACCCGAAGCAGCGTCCGCTTTTTGCAATTTTTGATGGTATATACAATACAATCTTATTTGCAGGTCTGGCAATTGTTGCGGCGAATATGGCGACAAAGTATGGCGGATTTACAGCAGACACAGCTCTTTATCATGATTTGTGGCTGATGTTTGCAGTTAGTTCAGCAATATTCTGTGCAGTTGCAGTATTTGCCATTGCACCAAAAGACCGTTCAGAATTCTTCGGTACAGGTCAGGCACAGAAGATTGGTTTAAAAGATTACTGGGATACTTTAAAAGGCAACAGAGCGATTCAGATGCTTGTGGTATCAGCAGGTACAGATAAGCTGGCTATGCAGATGAAGAGTAATTCTGCAATGATGGTAGTATTATGTGGTTTCATGGTTGGTGACTATCTGTTATCGGGAACACTGACTACACTTATTTCTGTCCCTACTATGGTTCTTATGATTCTTGGAGTGGGTGGTCTTGCAACAAGATTAGGACAGAGAAAAGCGATGCTTATTGGTTCTTGGGGTGCTATCATTACCAATGCACTTTTGATTTTACTCTGGCTGTTTGGTGATTATACAACAATGAGCGCAGGAGCAGGTAAACTTAATTTCGGTAGTTTCTTTGCTATCGCATACCTTGTTTTGAATATTTTACTTGGTGGATTTACAGGTATTTCAAGCAATATTGTTATTCCTATGACAGCAGACTGTGCAGATTACGAAGTATATCGTACCGGTAAATATATGCCGGGTCTTATGGGAACATTATTCTCATTTGTTGATAAGATGATATCTTCTTTGGCACCAATGCTTGTTTCAGTAGGATTTGCTGTAATAGGATTTTCAGATTCATTACCTGACTTAGTTCATTTGGATGCAATCAATGCGAATCCGGAATGGAAGCAGACAACATTTATCATGACACTTGTATTGTTATATGGTTCTGTAATCATTGGTAACTTGTGTAATGTAATTGCTTTGAAATTCTATCCGCTTACGAAAGAAAAGATGGAAGAAATTCAGGCTGAAATCGCAAGAATTAAAGCAGAAGCAACAAAGAATTAAGCGTTGACTGTTCGTTACATAGAAACGCAGTGGAAAATATGGCACCGGGATTCCGGTGCCATATTTATTCATTCATAGGAAAGAACTTGTTTGTTTAAAGCGTGAAAGTTTATGTTTTCCTATGAATCAAAAATGCTCCGCAGGGATACGCACCTCGTGGAGAAGAAATTAATCGCAGAGCGAGACCGCTTGGCGCAGAGAATCAACAGAGTTGATTCTTTATTCAAAAGAAATGCTGACGTATGCAAAAAGATACTCTGTGTCGGGTTAGGAAAAGGAGAATGAAATTGTATGTTTGGAAAACCAAAGAACACACAGGAGAAGATGACAAGAGAAGAGCGGGAGCGCACCTATCAGGAGTTTGTTGCTGCAGAAGAAGAGTTAAAGCAATTAAGAGCAGAGTATGGAATTGAGAATCCGAAGGAAGGAAAGATTTCGCATAAAATCTCCTCGTATTTTGAACGACAGGAAAATAAGGAACCGGTAGCCGTCAACAAGAAACTTTATATTATACTGGCACTGCTGACAGGATGGATGGGGGGACATCGTTTCTATTGTAAGCATTATAGAGTAGGACTTACCTATTTGCTATTGTTTTGGATGGGAATCGGTCTTTATCATACAATCATTGATTTAATGGTAGTCATTCCTATGCAACCGGACGAGAAAGGTAATATTTATTTGTAAAATTGAACAAGAATAAAGAGTTCTCTTTCACATATCAACGTGACATGGGGTAAGGAGGAGAATAAAAAACGGGCACTGGTAAACAGTGTCCGTTTTTTTTATAAATATTTCTTTAATTCTGCAATCAGTTCTTCATATTCAGTATCGGTTAAGAACTTCTGCTGTGGATTCATTGCAAATACGCCGCCCCATTCAAATTCATCTGTGTATTTTGGTACAAGGTGGAAGTGAAGGTGATGACCGGTATCGCCATAAGCTCCGTAATTAACTTTCTGTGGATGGAATGCTTTATGGATAGCTTCTGCAACGTGGTTCACATCTTCGAAGTATGCTGCACGTTCTTCTGCTGTCAACTCAACCATTTCACTAACATGTTTCTTATGGGCTACGATAACACGGCCTTTATGGCTCTGTTCTTTAAATAAATATACTTTGGATGCAGGAAGCTCGCAGATTTTAATGCCAAAAGCAGCTACGAGTTCGCCTTCCTGGCAATATGCACAATTCTGACTCATTGTAGTATCCTTCTTTCTTAAGAGATTTATTTCTGGTTGAAGTGGATAGCAAAACCGGAGATTTCATCCTGCATGTAAGCGAAGATGAGCTCACCTTTATCGTTGTATTTGTAAGAAGATTCGTCAAATACAAATCCACGTCTCTGTAAATGGTAAATTGCTCTTTCCAAGTAATTTGTGCCGATAGCAATATGTCCGTGCTCGCCAGGACCTTTGCCCTTCATAACTTCAAACATGCCGCCAACGAAGATGGAGCTGTTGCCCGGTTTTACAGGTAAGCTTGTGAGCAGACCTAATTTATCAGCGGAAGCTGCTGCGCAATTTTCGCATGCGTTGTTGATGCCAACGTGACGAAGCTCGAAACCTAACATAGTTGCAACTGCTTCTTTTGTGAGAGCGGTAATACCGTCCCAATCTTTTGCATCTACTAAGTCTTTGTTTACCATCCAGGAACCACCGCAAGCGATGATTTTCTTGAAGTCAAGGTAGCTTTTTAAGTTTTTAGCGTTGATGCCGCCTGTTGGCATAAATTTCATCTTGGTATATGGAGCTGCCATGGATTTAATCATGTTTAAACCACCGGCTGCTTCTGCCGGGAAGAATTTAACTACTTCAAGACCTAATTCAATAGCAACTTCTACGTCACTTGGATTAGAACAACCAGGTGTTACAGGAATACCTTTGTCTACACAATATTTAACAACCTTAGGATTTAAACCAGGGCTGACAATGAATTTCGCACCTGCGTTCACTGCACGGTCAACCTGTTCAGTTGTAAGAACTGTTCCGGCACCAACGAGCATTTCAGGAAACTGCTCCGCCATAATGCGGATAGATTCTTCAGCAGCGTCTGTTCGGAATGTAACTTCTGCACATGGAAGACCACCATCACATAATGCTTTTGCTAAAGGGGCAGCATCTTCTACGTTGTCCAATGCAATAACCGGTACAATACCAATTTTGGAAATCTCTTCTAATACTTTGTTCATGGGCATTTTCTCCTTTATAAATGTAGTAGTTTGGTTAAACTGTTAAAAAAATGAAAATAATTTGTTTCATAATGTGGAATTTTGTTTCACAACATGATACAATTTAATTATAACATTTGAGGTAAGGTTGTCAATAAAATAAATAAGTGAAAAGTATATAGGAGATTATTATGAGACTTTATATTTCGGATGAAAAAGGTGTAGAAATACAGCAGGATATGATAGGGCTTTTTTTTGAAGATATTAATTATGCGGCAGATGGTGGCTTGTATGCAGAAATGATAGAGAACCGTTCATTTGAATTTTATGATTGTTTCGGTGACGTGGGAGATTATTATGTGAAGCATGACTGTGGTTATGGATGGTATCCGCTGCAGGAGGAGAATTGCCGGCTGGAGTATGTCATGGGAAGTCCGGTAAATCGTAATAATCCGCACTATCTGCGTTTTACATCAAAAGAGGCAGAAGCGGGATTTTGGAATAAGGCGTATAATGGTATTGCGCTGGAAATGGGAAAAGAATACAAAGTATCTTTTTATGCTCGCATGGCATCCTATAAAGGGAACTTGAAAGTGTTGGTACAAAAAGATGATACAATATGTGCAGAAGCAAAGATTGTATGTATTCACGAACCGGAGCGGACATGGCAGAAATGGAATCGTTATGAAATTATAGTGACTGCAACGAAAGAGGTGCTGGGTGGTCGGTTTACAATTATGTTAGACCAGCCGGGCACAGTAGAATTTGATTTTATTTCCATGATGCCGGCTGATGCGGTAGCAGGTGTATTTCGCAAGGATTTGTTTGAACTGTTAAAAGGTTTGCATCCGGGATTTTTGCGTTTCCCGGGAGGATGTATTATTGAAGGTAATACGTTGGAAAATCGTTATCGCTGGAAGGAAAGTGTGGGGATACCGGAAGGACGTAAGGCGAACTTTAACCGTTGGGCATTACATTGCACGAAGGAAGAGAATAACTGGCAGACGCAGTATTCGCATTATAATCAGACATTAGGTTTGGGATACTATGAATATTTTCTGCTTTGTGAAATGATTGGGGCGAAGGCAATTCCTGTTTTAAATGTTGGATTGGCGTGTCAGTATCAGTCTTATGAACTGGTAGAAATGGGGGAACCGGAGTTTCAAGAGTTTTTACAGGACGCTTTGGATTTGATTGAATTTGCAAATGGACCGGTTGACAGCTTCTGGGGTGGTTTACGCGCGAAGATGGGGCACCCGGAGAGTTTTCATCTTCAGATGTTAGGAATCGGAAATGAGCAGTGGCAGACGGATAAGGTGGATTTTTTTGCACGGTATAAGGCTTTTGAAGCATGTATACATGAAAAATATCCGGAGATTCGCTTGATTGGTTCAGCCGGACCGGATATCACCTCCGAACGCTATGATATGGCTTGGGCATTCTATAAAAAGGAAGTGCCGTTAAAAGATAATTTCTGTTATGCGGTAGACGAGCATTATTATGTGAAACCGGAATGGTTTTATGAGCATACAGACTTTTATGATGAGTATCCGAGAGATGTGAAAGTATTCTCAGGGGAGTATGCGGCACATCCGATAAATGGTATGAACAAAGATTATGCGAATACGTTAGGCGGAGCCTTAGCTGAGGCGGCATTTTTAACTGGAGTGGAACGTAATGCAGATGTAGTTGTTTTAGCGTCCTATGCACCGCTTTTTGTGCGTGTGGGATATGCACAATGGTCACCGGATATGATTTGGTTTGATGAAAAAACTGCTTATGGAACACCAAGCTATTATGTGCAAAAACTTTACGGAGAGAATCTTGGTACGGTTACAGTTCCGATGAAGGGACAGGAGAAGGAACTACGTGAAAAAAATATATACGCGAATGTTAGTCTGGATGAGAAGACAGATGAAATCATTATAAAAGTAGTGAATCACAATGCAAGTGAGCAGAATCTCGAATTGCAGGGGGAAAGATTTGGCTTAGGAACACGTATGAAGCTTAGTGTAATGTTGGGAGAAGAGAACGATTTTAACTGTATTACACATCCAAACAAAGTTGCAGTAACGGTAGAGGAAAAAGCATTCGAAGGAAGTCTGGTGCTTCCGGCCAATAGTTTTGTGGTAGCGAGAATAAAGAGAAGTAATAAAGAGAAATAATATAATAATGAAACGGAGGTTTCGATGGCAGAAGATAGAGAAGTAAAAAATCCGGTACAATCTGCAGAGCGTATTTTTCGGGTTTTGGAAATACTGGCAGATAATGGTGAAATGGGATTGATGGAACTTAGTACGGAGTTGGGATTACATAAAAGTACGGTTCACAGATTGCTTATGTCCTTAATTTGTATGGGCTATGCAAAGCAAAATGAGAAAAACCAGAAGTATGCATTGACGTACAAACTGGTGAATATGTCGGGTAAAATTTTAGAGCGTATGGATATTGTGGAAATTGCAAAACCTTATCTGGAGCGGCTTTCTGCTATTAGTGGCGAAGCAGTGCATCTGGTGCGCCGTGATGGAAGCGATATTCTTTATATTCATAAAATTGAAGCGAAAGTCGGAACAATCCGAATGGTTTCGCATGTTGGTATGATTCATCCGATGTATTGTTCCGGTGTGGGAAAAGCAATTATGGCCACTTTGCCGGAGAAAGAGGTGAAGAAAATCTGGGATGCCAGCGTTATTGAACAAAAGACTGATAAGACGATTGTGACTTTTGAAGATATGATGGCAACGCTAGAGGAAGTGCGTAAAAATGGCTACGCACTGGATGATGAAGAGAATGAAGAAGGTGTACGTTGTATTGCGGCAAGTCTTCGTGGTTACGGAAAAAGTGTAAAATATGCGTTCTCCATATCGGGACCGGTTAGTCGTATGACAAAGGAACGTGTGGAAGAGTTAGCGGTAGATATTAAAAAAGTGCAGGCAGAACTCTCAAGAGAACTGGGATATTATGTATAAATATTTTTAAAGTGCTCATACTAGCTTCGGAAGCAGAAAAATCTGCGGAAGAAAAGGAGATTGATTCATGAAAAAGTGGAAACAGTTTTTAGCTAGTATGGTATTAGTATTATGCTTTGGTATGTTAGCAGCATGTGGATGTGGTACCGGTGATGATATTACAAATACAGAAAATACTGCTAATACACAGAAACCGGGCAACACTACAAACACAGAAAACTACAACAATAGCGTGAACAGAACAGAAAATGTTACAGATACCAATACGGTGGATGGTACAGAAGGTCTGTTAAATGATGCAGGTAATGCAGTAGATGATGTAGTGGATGGTGTTGGTGATGCCGGTAAAGATGTGATTGACGGAGTAGAAAATGGTGTCAATGATTTAACCGGAAACACACAGAACAATACAGAAAATGTAAATAATTCAAATAATACAAGATCGCGTTAAGAGATTTTCGGGGCAGATATTTATCAAAAAGGATAGTTATCTGCCCGTTTTTTGCCAAAAAACTTAAATTCTTATGAAATCTCAGCAATTTTCTTGTGATAATTTTTTATTTGAATTATAATGAACCTAATTACGATAAGGAGTATAGAGAAATGAGTAATAATGATTTTCGCGAGATAATTGATGATAAGGAAGAACAGGATATTATTGTAGAAGAGAAAGAGGACAAAGAAGACAAAGGATATGAGGATATCTGTTACATATGTCATAGAACGGAACACGTTGCTGGAAAAATGATTAAGATTCCGGGTAATATCTGTATTTGTAATGACTGTATGCAGAGAACGTTTGATACTATGAATTATGGTGGTTTTCCAATGGATGGTTTCATGATGTCTCCTGATATGTTTGCGGCTGAAGCGATTGCAGACGATGGAGAGGTTTCCGAAGAGGAAAGTGCAAACGAGAAGAAATCCGGTAAGCGTCTTGGCAAAATTCCGACTATCAGTATGATTAACCTTGCTGATTTGCAAGGGTTTGGCATGCCGCATGCGCAAAAAATCAAGAAGAAAAAACCGGACGAGAAGCGGGAACCGGTCATTGATATTCATAATATTCCGGCACCACATAAGATTAAGGCGTCATTAGATGAGTATATCGTTGGTCAGGAACAGGCAAAAAAAGTAATGTCGGTAGCTGTATATAATCATTATAAACGTGTTGCTGATACTACAGAAGATGGTATCGAGATTGAGAAATCCAATATGTTAATGATTGGACCGACCGGTTGTGGAAAAACATATTTGGTTAAGACTTTGGCGAAACTTTTGGATGTGCCGTTAGCAATTACAGATGCTACTTCTCTGACGGAAGCAGGTTACGTCGGCGATGATATTGAAAGTGTTGTAAGCAAGTTATTGGCAGCCGCAGATAATGACGTGGACAGAGCTGAGCAGGGAATTATCTTTATTGATGAGATTGATAAAATTGCGAAGAAGCGTAATGCTAACCAGCGTGATGTCAGCGGAGAGTCTGTTCAGCAGGGAATGCTGAAATTATTAGAGGGCGCAGAAGTAGAAGTTCCGGTAGGAGCCAGCAGCAAAAATGCTATGGTTCCGATGACGACAGTAAATACGAAGAATATTTTATTTATTTGCGGCGGAGCGTTCCCGGATTTGGATGAGATTATTAAAGAGCGTCTGAATAAGGCGGCAGCGATTGGTTTTAAATCCGATTTAAAGGACAAGTATGACAACGATGAGAATATTTTGCAGAAAGTGACCACGGAAGATGTAAGAAAATTCGGTATGATTCCGGAGTTTATAGGAAGATTACCGATTATGTTTACATTAGAAGCATTGACGGAAGATATGCTGGTTCGTATTTTGACTGAGCCAAAGAATGCGATTATCAAGCAGTATCAGAAGCTTTTATCCATGGATGAGGTGAAGCTGGAATTTGACAGAGAAGCATTAGAATCCATTGCCAAAAGTGCGAAAGAAAAGAAAGTTGGTGCGCGTGCACTGCGCTCGATTATCGAAGAATTTATGCTGGATATCATGTACGAGATTCCAAAGGATGAGAATATCGGCATGGTGACAATTACGAAAGATTATGTAGAGAAGAAAGGCGGACCGCAAATTCAGATGCGCGGATGCCTTGCAATTGAAGAGAAATAGTTCGGAGTTGGTTTATGAAGATTACAGAGATTTATCAGAATAAGAAAAATGTGCTGTCCTTCGAGATTTTTCCACCGAAAAAGGATGAGGAATTAAAAAATATTGATGCGACGCTGGAGATTTTAGCGGATTTAAAGCCGGATTACATTAGTGTGACATTTGGCGCAGGTGGAAGTTCGAATAACAATAAGACGATTGCTATTGCAAAGCAGATTAAAGAAGTGTATCACATTGAGCCGGTGGTTCATCTGACTTGCTTGTGCTATGATAAGGCAGAAATTGATGCATTTTCAGCGGTGTTAAAGGAAGAGGGAATTGAAAACATTCTGGCGTTACGTGGAGATAAAAATCCGAATATTCCGGAAAAGCATGATTTTGCTCATGCATCTGACCTAATTACTTATTTGAAAGAGCATCATGATTTCTGTATTGCCGGAGCATGTTATCCGGAGTGTCATCCGGACTCCGCAGGAAGAGTGGAGGAAATGCGTCACATGCGTACAAAAGTAGAGGCGGGGGCAGAAGTATTGCTATCCCAGTTATTCTTTGACAATAATATGTTTTATCGTTTCGTGGAGGATAGTCGTATTGCCGGAATTGATGTGCCGATTACGCCGGGTATTATGCCGGTGATTAATGGTGCACAAATAAAGAGGATGGTGACGTTGTGTGGTGCGTCTTTACCGGAGAAGTTTGAGAAGATTATCAGACGATATGGTGACAATAAACAGGCACTTTTTGATGCGGGAATGGCGTATGCATTGAGTCAGATTATTGATTTATTGGCGAATGATGTGGACGGATTACATTTATACACCATGAACAATCCGGTGGTGGCAAGACGAATTTGCGAAGGTATTAAAAATTTAATCTAGGAGATTTTGATGAGTGAACAGTTTTCAAGAACAGAAGGTTTACTTGGAGAGGAAGCCGTAGCGCATCTGCACAAGTGCCGGGTTGCGGTATTCGGAGTCGGCGGAGTCGGCGGATTTGTGGTGGAAGCACTGGCACGAAGCGGAGTCGGAACGATTGATATTATCGATAAAGATACTGTCTGTGAGTCGAATCTGAACCGACAGATTATTGCACTTCACAGTACTATCGGCAGAGATAAGGTAGATGTGTTAAAAGAGCGTATTCTGGATATCTATCCGCAGGCCGTGGTAAATGCACATAAGTGCTTCTTTCTGCCGGATACCAGAGCGCAGTTTGATTTTTCACAGTATGATTACGTAGTGGATGCGGTGGATACTGTGACGGCTAAGATTGAGCTTGTTTTAGCATGCAAAGAGGCAGGAACTCCGATTATTAGTAGTATGGGGGCGGGAAATAAGTTAGACCCGACAGCCTTTGAAGTAGCGGATATTTATAAAACAAGTGTCTGCCCGCTGGCGCGTGTGATGCGCCGCGAATTAAAAAAACGTGATGTGAAGAATTTGAAAGTAGTATATTCTAAGGAAGAACCTGTAGTGAGGCGGGAAACACCGGCATCGATTGCTTTTGTGCCGTCTGTTGCAGGACTTATCATTGCAGGTGAGGTTATTAAGGATTTGGTATCCAATTGCCCCAACATATGATATAAGGAAAAGTAACAGGAGAGATATGACAGAAGCAGAAAAGAATGAAAAAGGGCAGGCTATACTCCCGGAGGAACGGAGTAAACAGATAGAGAAAAGCCTTCGTAAAAAGTTTCACAAGGATATCTGGTGCCGCTTTACGAAGGCAATTAATGAATATGAGATGATTTCAGACGGTGACAAGATTGCGGTCTGCATTTCCGGTGGAAAAGATTCAATGCTGATGGCGAAGCTTTTTCAGGAGTTGAAGCGTCATGGCAAGATTGATTTTGAAGTGGAATATCTCATGATGAATCCGGGGTATAATCAGGCAAATTACGAGCAGATTTTGCATAATGCAAAGCTGCTTCAAATACCGCTTACGATTTTTGAAACAGAGATTTTTGATATCGTGGCAGATGAAGATGATTCTCCGTGTTATCTCTGTGCAAGAATGCGCAGAGGACATCTTTATAGTAAGGCACAGGAGCTTGGCTGTAATAAAATTGCTCTTGGTCATCATTTTGATGATGTCATTGAAACGATAGTGATGGGTATGATGTACGGAGCGCAGATTCAGACGATGATGCCGAAGTTACACAGTACCAATTTTGAAGGGATGGAGCTGATACGCCCGATGTATTTGATTAGGGAAGAGGACATTTTGCGTTGGTGCGAAGAAAATGAGCTTTCCTTTATCCGCTGTGCCTGCCGTTTTACGGAGAAGCGGGATTCATATGATGATGTGGGACAGGTATCGAAGCGTGCCGAAGTAAAGGAGCTGATACGGGACTTGCGCAGACGCAGTCCTTATATCGAGATGAATATTTTTCGGAGTGTCGAGAATGTCAATCTAAACACAGTTATTGCATACAAAAAGGACGGAATACGACATCATTTTCTGGATGAATATGAGGCAGAATAAGTAGCAAATAGAAATTCCCATCATTTATTAATAAAAATAGGTGATGGGGAATTTTTATGCCTACGTGCAGAGAACAGGTCTATTCAAATGATTATTTTGATTTTGTAATTGCTTATGGGGAGGCATATGCAGTTTCACCGCCCGGAGCATGCATTCAGCGGATAGATGAGGATTATGATATTTTATATTATGCGAGGGAAGGCCAGCCACCGTTGAGTGTTGCAAATTATACGTATTCAACGATTCCGAAGTGTTTTGGACTGCTTGACCAAACGGCATTAGAGGCAAGTGGAATTTTACGCATGCAGAATCAGCCGGCTTTACAGTTAACCGGAAAAGGGGTCTTGATAGGTTTTGTGGATACCGGAATTGACTATACAAATCCGATTTTCAGATATGCAGATGGTAGCAGCCGGATTGCATATTTGTGGGATCAGACGATTGAGGATGGGACTCCGCCGCCCGGTATTTTCTATGGCGCATATTATACTAATGAGGATATTAACCGGGCACTTGAAGCAGATAATCCGTATGATATTGTGCCGTCACGGGACATAAACGGTCATGGTACATTTTTGGCTGGGGTTGCATGTGGCGGAATGGATATGGAGAATGACTTTATCGGTGCAGCACCTGACTGTGCGATAGCGGTAGTAAAACTAAAGGAGGCAAAGCAGTATCTGCGGGATTTTTTCTTTGTAAAAGACGGGGTAGAAGTTTATCAGGAAAATGACATTATGATAGCAGCTGCGTATCTGGATGGCGTAGCTAATTCTCTTAATCTGCCGCTTGTGCTTTGTCTGGGAGTAGGAAGTGCGAATGGCAGCAGGGCAGGAACCGGGAATTTGTCCCGCTATTTGGATTATATTTGCAGCCGAAGAAAACGTTCTGTGGTTGTAGCAACAGGTAATGAGGCGGGGGTACGGAGACATTTTTTTGGACAGTTAATCGGGAATATGGAATATGAGGATGTGGAAATTAATGTCGCTGACGGGACAGATGGTTTTTTTGTAGAGTTATGGGCAGACGCGCCGGAATTATTTGAAGTTGCAATATTTTCACCAACCGGAGAGGCGATGCCGAGAGTTCCGGTAAGGGAAGGTCGGACAACGTCCTATGATTTTATTTTTGAAGGAACAACAGTAAGTGTGGATTACCGGATTGAAGAACGGAGAACTGCCAGTCTTTTAATTTACATCCGTTTTCTAAATCCGGGTGTGGGAATCTGGAGAGTACGTGTCTATCCACAGAATATTGTAACCGGAGGATTCCATATGTGGCTTCCGCTTCGGCAATTTACAAACGGAGATGTTTTTTTTCTGCGTTCAAACCCGAATACAACACTTACGATACCAAGTTCAGCAGAGCAGGTTATATCTGTGGGTGCTTATAATGTGATTAATGGAGGTGTATATCCGGATTCCGGGCGGGGGTACTTAACGACAGGAGAAATAAAGCCGGATTTTGTAGCTCCGGGTGTAGATGTGTATGGACCGGGGAGGCGTGGTAATTATATACGGCAGACAGGGACATCTGTGGCAGCAGCGATTACGGCAGGCGCTGTGGCACAGGTTATGCAGTGGGCGATTGTAGACAGAAATGCACCGACGATTTCCAATGCAGGAATTAAAAACATGCTGATTCGTGGAACAAACCGACCGTTACAACAGGACTTTCCGAATCGTGAGTGGGGGTACGGAGAATTAAATGTTTACAAATCATTTGAGATGCTTAGAAATTAAAGAATGAAAGAAATGTATTTGACAATATTAAGGGAATATGGTACTATCTACCAATAATTGGGGGCAGTTCGCCTTTGTGTATGGGAGAAGGCACGTCCATGGAAGATACTATAAATTATATTCATCTACAAAAGAAGGAGAGAAGACATGCATAATATAATGCAAAAGTTACACGATGAGACAGTAAAATGGAAACTTAGTTTTATGACAAAGGTTATGATTGGCCTTATGGTTGTACTTGGCTTAGGAGCTATATTAGGAGCATTCGAATTACATTCCCTGAATAAAGAGCTTGCAGAGAACTGGATGGTCGCAAATAATGTAATTGCAGATTTAGATTATAATACTTCAGATTATCGTCTGAATCAGTATCGCCATGTAGTTACTACATCTACCAGCGAGTATAACAGTATTGAAGAGGGACTGGATGTAACTTTGGCTACAATTAATGATTTAATGGCAGAATATGAACAGACAATTTCAAGTAATGTAGACAGAGAATATTATAATAAAGCGGTAAATGCATGGAATGAATATCTGCAATTAACCGGTAAGACATTTTTTGATTACAGCCGCAAGGGGGATAAGGATACCGCAGGTGATCTTTTAGCAGTAGACGGTTATGCGGCGTATCATGAATTTCAGGATAACTTTGATGCGTTGTTAACATTTAATCATGAGCAGGCAAATGCATGTGCAACACGGGCAGAAGTATTTTATTGGGTTATTATTGGGCTTGTTGTTGTGATGGTAGGAATTGCGATTCTGATTGGTACAAGAATTTCTAAAGTAATTGTAGCAGGCATTACAGAGCCAATTAATGAATTAATGTATGTAAATGAAGAGATGACAAAGGGTAACCTGAAAGCAGAGTTATCGTATATATCTCAGGACGAATTAGGTGTTTTGTCAGATTCTATGCGTTTTACATTAAGCACTCTTTCTGCTTATGTGGATGAAATTTCTGATATTCTTGTGAATATTGCACGTGGCGATTTGACAAAAGATTTTAATGAAATTACAGATTTCCTTGGTGACTTTGGAAGTATTAAGGAGTCTTTTGTATACATTTTAAAAGAATTTAATAAAACACTTACTAATATCCAAGAAGCATCTATGCAGGTAGATTCTGGTGCAGCAGACCTTGCAGGAGCAGCGTCAGAACTTGCAAATGGTACAACAGAACAGGCAGGAGCAGTAGAAGAACTGACAGCTACCATTAACAATGTGAATGCCATGGCAGAAGAAAGTGCAAAGAGAGCAGAGGAATCTTACCATACCGTATTAGAATCTGTTCGTGAAGCTGAGACTGAAAAACAGAAGATGTATGAGCTTCAGGATGAGATGGGTCGTATCAAGGACATCTCTAATGAAATCGAAGCAATTATTGCAAGTATTGAGGAAATCGCATCACAGACAAGTCTGTTGTCTTTGAATGCATCTATTGAAGCTCAAGAGCAGGCGAGGCAGGTAGAGGATTTGCAGTTGTTGCGGACCAAATCGGTAAACTTGCAACAGACAGTGCACAGGCAGCTGTGAATACAAGAGAACTTATCAGTAAAACAATCGAAGAGATTAACGTAGGAAGCAGTATTACAGAGACTACAGTGAAGGGATTTGAACGTATTATTGAGGAGTTACAGTCATTTGCTAATATGGCAAAAGCAAACAGTGAAACTTCAATGGTTCAGGCAGAAGCATTAAATCAGGTAGAGGAAGGAATCGAACAGATTTCTACCGTAACACAGCAGAATGCTGCTGCATCCGAAGAATGTTCTGCAATCAGTCAGGAATTATCTGCAAGAGCAGTGGAATTGGATGCGTTGGTTAATAAATTCGTATTACATAAAGTAAAATAGTTTATAAATGAAAAAGAAGTCCGGTAGAGTACATATTTCGATGTATCATCTGCCGGACTTTTTTCTTGTGGCGAAACCAAGATATTTAAAAATTAGCACATTTTGCATATGGAAATTTTGACAGAGTAGAGGTATAATTTTGTAATTGGTAATTGAGCGAAGGCAAATGGCTCTGATGGAAAGTCGCTCGGAATGGAGATTAGTGTGAAAAATAAGTTCGATAACTTATTTTCCACACAGCTATTTGTGTCGCAGACGCCACAAAGTAGCATTTATCGCAGAGCTGAATCTGAAATTCAGCTCGCGTTTCCTTCGACGCAAAGCGTCTGCGGAATGGAGATTAGTGTGAAAGAAAGTAGAGGAAAACCATAAATGGACGCACTT
>CAYMTX010000025.1:0-22145 GCA_964393475.1 uncultured Roseburia sp.
TATCATTACTTTTCACACTTTCTGTTACTATGAATGCATCTGCAATAGAAATTCCAGAAGAACCAACCTATCAAAGCGATTCTCCCCTATTAGATATCGAAAAAGAGTTTCTACAACTTAACAAATTTCTGTTCATAGAAATTTGTTAAATTCTCATTTTTGCTAATTATGCTTAAAGCAACACATTTTTTTATGGTTTCCTGATATATTAAATCTTCACATGTACACCAACCTCTCTGTTGAGCATTCCATAAGTTATTATATATGGCAATTGACAAGACATGACTTCGTCTGCATCTAAGACTTTTTCTCAACAAGCTATTACTTAATCTATTTGATTCCTCATAATTTCCTCTATTTCCGTCATAACTAATAAGCCCGGTCATCAACAGTTCATATCTACGCATATGAGAAGATATATCTATATCTGTTTCAAATTGTTCACATATCTTTCTTACAGTTTCCATGTAAATATTCTCTGCACGCGCAGCAACATTATAAATAATTGTCGCCTCATCTCTCGACAGGAAAATTTTTTCTTTTCCTAATATACACTCTAATGGAATTGTATACTCCAGCACTTCCATCATTTGTTTCATAAATTCTTCTTCTGATATGCGTTTTTGTTTAAAACTTAAAAGAAGATAATTGCATATAATAAACTGTTTATTTTGTGGAATATCCATATTCAATACTTGTTCTAATTCCCATAAACATCTGTTGCATTCTTCAAATTTTTGATTATTTTGATACCACGAGCATTTTTCTGCCAACTCCAAAGCTCTATAATCGCAGGTTATTACCTTTGCCCGAATATATTCTGCACACAAACCTACCCTTTTAAATAACTCTCTTATAATTGCCATCTGCGTCTTAGCTTTCTTATGTTCAATCCGGGTTAATGTCTTTACTGAACAAATTCCTTCACACAATTTTTCTTTCGTCATGCCCAACATTTGTCGTCTAATCCGAATAACATCTCCAATACAACAACTTTCCACACCCCGATATAAATAACAAAAATTTTCTATATACGGAGATACATTCTCTTTGATATATAATTCCACTATTACATCCTTCCATACTTTTTTTTCATGAAGGTTTTTCTGTAATACATTTATTTCTTCCTGTCGCTCTGTTCTTTTCAAACAAAATTCGTACTCTTTAGTAAGTCTTTCTAAAACCTCTATTATCTCAATAAAGTAATATAACCTACTGCTGTCACGCAACAGTTCAATTGCTTCATTACATCTTTTTATACCTGTCCTAAGAGTTTCTTCTGTCTTTTCTTTATTCAAAATATGTTCACTTAAATAATACACAACTTTTGGATAAATTTTTGCCCGGCAGAAATCATCTAAAAGAGAATGTTCAATATATTGTAATATCTCCTGATACTGTTTTTCTCGCCATTCAAGCTCCTTCTCTAAAACTCCGTTGTACTCTCTCAACCTTACATATTCTGCTAACAGATTTAGTTCTTGTTCGGACAGCAATCTATTTTCTGACAGACCATTCTCAATTCCCGGCATAGTAAGTCCTACTGCATGAGCAACAACTGCCTGCTGCCTTTCTACCGGAGCTTTTTTCATCTGTAAAATCATCAGCTCCATTGCATCACAATACTGTGCTTCTACAGGATTCTGTTTTTCATAAACTCTATATGCATTCAAATATGTTTCTGCCTCTGTCACTTTTTTATTTTCAATACTCTTAAGCAGCTTTTGACGCAGTTCCCACTGTTCGAACTCTTCAACCGACAAATATTCCTCGTATCCATCTAATGGTACACCCATTCTTGCCAAAATACGGTCTCTCATCTGTTTTTGCGGAATACGTTCTCCACACTCTATACGTTTCATCATACTGACGGAACACAAACCTGCACAAACCTGCTCCAATGTCACTTCACGGAATTGTCGTGTCGTGTTCAACATTCTATGAAAGTTCATTTCATCTGTTTCATCTTTTTTATGTCTTGGCATTTGTTTTTCCTCTTCTTTTTACTACGTTTAGCGAGTGCAATTAAATTATAACATCTGTCCCTACTTTTTTTACAAGTACAATATTATGTATTACTACACTGATTACAAAGATAATCATATATTTGCCAAAAAGAGAGCCATCAAAAGCTTCTTCTTAGTTTTGACAACTCCCTCTTATCGGTTATGCACTTCTTATCATAAATGTACCATCGCCATTTATACTATAAATAAAGTTCCTTTTTGATACCTTCTTTCATCCCCCTATTCGAAGTTTATTTCAACTTCATCTCTTATCAAGAACTCTCTCTCTTCTGTTGAACGAAGAATGGTTAAAATCACCATTACGTCTGTATCAGTATCTTCATACCCCTGTAGGTAATAATAATTTTCATTTACTTTCCAAATAGTCCAGTTTTCTTTTAATGTCGAAACTACACTCGCCGCATCAAGTCCATATAACTGACCATCTTTTTCCATATAACACCGTGATTTTTCAAAATAATATGGCATCAACACTTTGTCAACATAATCAGCCTCATAAATTCCCAACAACTGATTTCTAAATCCCTCCATAGTTAAGGAATCATTGTTTAAAGGATAGTATATAAGTCCATCCTCTGTTTCGAATATGTTTTCGCCATTTAAATCAACGTCAGGCGATGTAAGCGAATATTGCAATTGCGCCCTTTCTAGTAAAAGAACTTGCATTGTTTCATACAATTCTTTTTGTTCTTCTCTCGAACATTCTGTTGTGTGACTTATATAAATATTATTCTCATAACAATTGTTTTCAGAAGCACTATCTATTACGTCATCCTTTACAACACCACACCCTACAAAAAAAACACTTAATATTAACACTGAGATTGCTAATTTTTTCATTATCCTACCTCGTATACGTATATTCTGTGAACAAAATACCCCTCATCAAAATATTGGGAAAGCAATGTATAATTTCGACTAGCAGGGTCACAAATTATAATTTCTTCATCTGATGTATATCCGTATGCTACTACAAAATGTGTGTTTCCCGAAGAATTTTTTAACCCTATAATAGCTGGTCTACTATACTCATCTATTGCACCCACTACATTTAAAACTGCTGTTTTCTGCGAAAGTCCCGAATCATTTCTCAGCTTTGTTAGTGCTGTATATCCATATAAATTTTCTGCATAAGACCAATTAAAACTACATGCATTATTTCCTAACGCTTTATTTACTGTTGCAGGTGTTTCTGATACATTTGAAATAAGATTTCTAACCATTGTAAAACTTGTCAAACAACATCCCGCTTTTCCAATTGTTAATCCTTGCGACTGCATAACTTCGCTAGACCATCTTGAATCTGTTTGAACTAATCTTTTGATATTTGACAATTTGACGGAACTTCTACTACTTGTATTACTAAGCACTTCCTCCCCATGTGCTATTAAATACTCATTAATTTCATCATAGTTTGTTGTATCTTCATCAATGTCATTAATTATAACAAACTCTCTCTCCTCCGCCTTAATATCTACTACTGTACCAAATCCCATTACTAAAATTAACAAAAGAGCTAACCTCTTAAAATATGTGTTCTTCATTTTTATTTCCTCGCTTTGATTTTTCTTACACCTTGTAATCATAAATCTTTGCCTAGAATATTATTTATAATGTCATGTGCAGTTCTTTATAAGAGTGATATCCTTCTCATATAAAATGATATACTTTTCACAAAGGAAAAACAAGGGACAGAGTTGTCAAAAAATATTTACAGAATCTATTTTCACACCATATCCCTTAACATAAAAAACCTTTAACTGTATATAATATTATTACAGATATTACAAACTCATCAAAAATACCGCTTGCATTTAGCTGATATTAATGGTAGTATATCTGTTAGTGATTAGGTTGCAGAACCTTGCGATGCCTGCGACCGGAAGGAAGACCTGCGGGCCTTCCTTTTTTTTCAAGAATTTCAGGAGAAACATATGCCAAATAAACCAATTAAACCTTTTATTACATACTCTAATCAAATAAATATTCTGACTCAGAAAAAACAACTTAATATTTCCGATTTGCCATATGCAGAGAAGAAACTACATGATATTGGCTATTATTCCTTAATTGATGGCTATAAAGATATATTTTACAACCCAATGACAAGAACATATGTGAAAGGAACGGATTTTGCGGATATTGTTGCACTATATGAATTCGATGAAAATCTTCGTTTACTTGTTTTCAAATACATTTGTCATATTGAACAAAAAATCCGTTCATTAATTTCCTATTCGTTTTGCGAAGCGTTTTCTGAAAATCAATCCGCGTATTTAAATTCTGCCAACTACAATATTTCCAATAAAAACCGTCATGATATTTTTAAACTGATATCCATACTAACATTCGAAGCAAACCAAAATACCGAACATAGTTATGTGGTATATCAGAGAAACACATATGGTAATGTTCCATTATGGGTAATTATGAAAACTCTTACACTTGGACAAACATCCAAAATGTACTCATTTATGCTTCCAAGCATAAAATCTAAAGTTAGCATACATTATAGCAATATAACAGAAAAGGAACTAATTCAGTATTTAAAACTACTTACCGTTTTTCGTAATATATGTGCACACAATGAGCGTTTGTTTACATTTGAGACCAGATTTGAAATTCCCAATACTACGCTCCATAAGAAAATGGGAATCCCACAGAAAGGAACACAATATCTTTATGGAAAACACGATATGTTTGCATTACTCATAGCTTTTCGCTATTTACTAGATAAAGATGATTTTAAAGTCCTTAAGAAAGAATTAACCAGATTATTAAATTCTTTTTCTGCAACCACGTCTGTATCTCAAAAAAACAAATTACTTCAAGCAATGCATTTTCCATCTAATTGGTCAAACATCACCCGCTACAAATTATAATTACATACAAAAGACCTCCACCGCTATCGGTGAAGGTCTGCTCTTCCAATCATCCACTATTCAATTTCCACCCAGCAATTCCAGAATCTCTTCTTTTGTGAACGTAATGGTATCCATGCCCTCGCCTTCTAACACCTGCTCTGCCAACTTACGCTTCTTCTCCTGAATATCCATGATTTTCTCCTCGATAGTTCCCTGCGTTACAAGCTTATACACCGTTACCACATTTGTCTGACCGATACGATGTGCACGGTCCGTAGCCTGATTCTGCACTGCCACATTCCACCACGGGTCGTAATGAATCACAATATCCGCCGCCGTTAAGTTCAGACCTGTACCACCGGCTTTTAAAGAAATACAAAATACCGGCACATCATCATTTTGAAAGCTCTCAACCATCTCCATACGTTTCTCTTTATTTACAGAACCGGTCAGCATATAATATGAAATTCCGGCTTTCTTTAAACGGACAGCAAGTCTGTCCAACATCGTTGTAAACTGGGAGAATAAGAGCACCTTGTGACCGCCTTCAATCGCATTTGCAATCATATCCATACACAGTTCCGCCTTCGCCGATTCACGGTTGTATTCATCATAGAGCAAGCCCGGGTCACAACACACTTGACGCAATTTCATAAGTTCTGCCAGAAACTGCATCTTATTAGAATTAAATTCTTTTTCGGTCGTCTTATTCAACGCGTTTCTCAATTGGGTTACGTGTGCTTCATATAATGCAAGCTGCTCTCCCTCTAATTTTACAAATCGGTTTTCTTCTAATTTTTCCGGCAAATCTTTTAACACATCCGATTTCAGACGACGAAGAATGAATGGCCGAATCATTTTTTTCAATCGTTCCATTTTCTCTTCTTCATGATTCACCATGATAGGAACTTCAATTTCCTCGCGGAACTTCTTATACGAGTACAAAAATCCCGGCATTAAGTAATCAAAAATACTCCACAATTCACTCAGACGGTTTTCAATAGGGGTTCCTGTAAGTGCCAATTTAAAAGCTGCTGTAATCTGTTTCACACCTTTTGCCGCCTGAGTTCCTGCATTTTTTATATATTGTGCTTCGTCAATCGCTTGAATTGCAAAAACAATATCCTTATAACACTCCACATCCCTCTTTAACAAATCGTAAGAAGTAATCAGAATCTGCCCCGGTTTTGTGGCACGAATCAAGGCTTCTCGCTCTGCAATATTCCCCGTAATGATAACCGCATCCAACTCCGGTGCAAAGCGTTCTATTTCTTTTTTCCAGTTATATACCAAAGATGCCGGACACACGATAATCGAACGACGGCATTCTTTTGCTCCGCTTTTCCACTCATGCTGCTCCATCAAAAGCAAACTGATAACCTGCAGTGTTTTTCCAAGTCCCATGTCATCTGCAAGAATACCGCCAAAACCATTTTCCCGCAGAGTTTTAAGCCACAAAAAACCGTTCTTCTGATAACTGCGCATAACCGGTTTCAAAGATAATGGTGCTTCATAATCACTGTCTTCAATCGTCTTCATATTGCGCACGATACTCTTGAAACTACGGTCTTTTTCTACTGTCAACTGACCTCCGTTTTTCAAAAACGTATCCAGATACATAGCGCGATATTTTGGTACTGTTACTTTTCCTGTTTTCAAATTGCTCTCTGACAACTGCAAATCCTGCGTCAACTCTGCAAGTTCCCGGATTCCGCCATTATTTAACGCTAAGAAATCCCCGTTTTTCAGACGGATATATTTTTTACGTCGGTCATACTTAGCAAGAATATGTGCCAGCTCTTCAAGCGGCAGTTCATCTGTCTGCAAATGTAATTCCAACAAGTCACTTTTTAACGTTACACCTACCGTTACGCTCGGTGTGGATACTACTTTTAGCTTACGGAAATTCTCCGAAGTATAAATCGACATATACTCGCTTAGCCGTTGTAAGCCTCCCACAATCAACTGATACAATTTATCCTCATCTTTGGATAAAATAAAAATGGTATTCCGCACGTCATTCCCTGTAAAGTATGCTTCAACAAGGCTTTTGATGCGTGCTTCTTCCGACACATCACGTACCTCACCCGCCTTGATTTTCTCTAAAACGTTATACTGCTCTGCACCATAAACTGCCATTAATTTTGCACCGACCGTAGCAAAATCCGGCTTGTCCAGATACAAGGCAAATTCCGGCTTCGGCGGCACGTGCTGCGACTCATCAAAATTCTCTGTAATCACCTGAAAGCAACTTTTTAACATCGGCAGTGTATCTCTGCAAAATGATGCCAGTTCCGTACTTGCAATGTAACATTCACTGCCTTTCTGCCTGTGCATAAAGTCAAAAAAGTCTGACACACTCCCTTTTAATGCCGGCTCCAAGCGGATAATTTTTCCTTCTTCATAAGTGTAATAATAGTGCTTACCATTGATTAACGGAAAATACTCCATATGAATAAATGCACCGGCACTTCCACCTTTTATATAAAGTTTCGGTCTTTTGATTTCTTCTGAAACCTGATAGGATTCCTGTGGTTCATAGCCGGTCACTAAATCAAACGGTTCACTTCCCACTGCCTCGAAAAAACGGTCCAATCCGGTAGCATCCAAATCCATCGTCCGCTCATAACCGGCAGTATATGCATAATATGCATGATACTGACTCTGGCGTTTCTTGTCCTCATTCATCTCCCGCATAAACGCAATCCAACGCTTCGCTGTCTCATCAAAGGCTTCCATGTGATGATAAAACTCCAGTTTTTTCCCGTAATGTACACGCTCACACTTGTGAATTGCCTCCAGAAATGCCGAAATATTTTTCAATACGTACATCGTATCCGTGCCAATTTTAAATTCTACACGTGCATAACCGTACTCCATCTGTACGAACGGCTCAAGCCGCACCTTCCCATAAATCGACTCCGGCAGCATATAGCGCGATGTCGACTGCATAGAATACTGATTCAAAAGATTTTTCAAAGCCTGTGTTGTCTGGAAATTATTGTGACCGTCCATGTATGTCCTTCCCTTCAAAAAAAATTCACACGAAAAAACGAACTTTTGGTATCTTCTTATTATACCACGGTTCACTTTTTTCGTGTGAATTATTTAAAAGATTTTTTAAATTTGATATTTTTCTTTGAATGCTGTAGCCAATTTTTCAAACTCTGCGGACTCTGCTGCATCCATCTGCTCCGTAAAGCTATGCTCTTCAAGCTCTGTATTCTGTAACTGCATTGTATAAACTGCAATGTTAGAACAATGGTCAGCCACACGTTCATAGTTCATTGTCAAATCTGAAAGGATAAGTCCCATTTCAATGGTACATTTTCCTTTATTCATGCGTTTCACATGATGCTTTTTAATTTTTTTAGTCAAACTATCAATAACAGACTCTAATGGTTCAACTGTTTTTGCAAGTTCCACATCCCCGCTGATAAACGCATTAATCGTTCTATCAAGAATATCTGTAAGCGCTTCTGTATAAACCTGCATTTCCTCCATCGCTTTCTTAGAAAACTCTGCGTCTACTTTTTCCATCTGGCGGGCACATTCCACAACATTTACTGCATGGTCTGAAATTCGCTCTAAATCTGTCAGGCAGTGCATCAGAGACGTTGTTTTTAAACTGTATGCATAAGATAAATCTTCACCATTAACTTTTGTAAGAAATGCTGTGAGTTTGTCATCATACAAGTCAATTTTGTTTTCTTTTTTAATAACTTCTGCAATGCCTTCGTCTGTCGGTGCTTTTACCATCATCATTGCCTGCACGAAACTATCTTTTGTCATCTCTGCCATCTTATCTGCTAAAGATTTACAATGCTCAACAGCATATGCCGGACTTGTGATAAAACGTGGGTCTAAAACTGCAAACGCATCTTCCTGCATTTCTTTTTCTTCTGCAGAAATCGGAATCAGCACATATGCCAATTTTTCTAATAGCTTAATGAATGGGAATAATGCAACCGTTGCAAATACGTTAAAGCAAGTATGAATTGTCGCAATATTTGCAGCATTTACCACATCATTTACAAATGGAAAATCCAAAATTGCATTGGCAGTATAAAATACAACCATGAAGAGTGCGGAACCAATAACATTAAATGCAAAATGCACTAACGCGGTTCTCTTTGCATCTCTATTCGCTCCTAACGCTGACAAAATGGCTGTGATACAAGTACCGATATTCTGTCCCAAAATAATCGGAATAACAGAAACATAGGTAAATGCGCCTGTTACGGACAACGCCTGTAAAATACCCACTGACGCAGACGAGCTTTGGATAACGGCAGTCAATACTGCACCTACTAAAATCCCCATAAATGGGTTGTCAAACATCATTAAAATATTGGTGAACTCCGGCACATCCTTAAGCGGTTCTACCGATGCACTCATAGTCTCCATACCGGACATTAAGATTGCAAAGCCAAGCAGAATTTCACCAACAATCTTCTTTTTGTCGCTCTTAGCTGTCATATAAAGAATAATACCGATTAGTGCAAGAATCGGTGCAAAAGATGACGGCTTCATCATCTTAAGCAGGAAACTTCCGCCGGCATCAATTGTGGTTAAACTTAGCATCCAGGCAGTAATCGTTGTACCAATATTGGCACCCATGATAATACCAATTACCTGCGAAAACTTCATAATACCTGAATTTACAAAACCAACTACCATTACGGTTGTAGCAGATGATGACTGAATAACCGCTGTAACACCTGCCCCCAACAATACTGCTTTCAACGGATTCGATGTAAGGCTCTCTAAAATCCGCTCTAATTTACCTCCGGACATTTTTTCGAGTCCATTGCCCATAATACTCATACCATATAAGAAAAGAGCAAGTCCTCCAACCAACGAAAAAAATCCAAATATATCCATTTTTTCCTCCTAAAGTTCGAAATCTTTCGTATAAATAGCTTCTACTTAAAGTCTCTGTAAAAATCGCCAAATTTTCACGTATACATTTTCTTTATACATTATTTTTCATGATTTTGCAATTAATCTAGTGTTATTAATTGAAAAAACATCCGATTTTATACAACTTTAATTTAATCCGCGGAAGCCTTTTCCGATAATCTCGCTGCTGTTAGTAATCGCAATAAATGCCGTCGGCTGGGTTTTATGAATAAAATTACGCAGTTCTACCGCCTGACTGCGTTTCATAATTGTAATAATAACTGTTTTTTTGCGATGTTCATAGGAGCCTTCTGCATCATAAGTCGTAGCACTTCTATTAAGCTTATTCTTAATAAAATCACAAATCGGTTCCGGGTCGTCACAAATGATTGTGAAATACTTACACAGATTGATATTTTCGATAACACTGTCAACTACTAAAGATTTCGCCAAAAGCCCCAGCAGTGAAAATAAACCTGTCTGGGCATCGAATACAATGCAAGCCGAAATTACAATCATCAAATCAGATATAAATAATGCTGATCCAATATTTAACTTCGTGTATTTCCGAAGAATCATTGCGATAATATCCGTGCCTCCACTGGATGCATCCATGTTAAAGAAAATCGCTGAACTGACTGCCGGCAATGTCACTGCAAAAATTAATTCCAATAATGGTTCTTCGGTAAGCGGTGCCGTCATTGGATATATTCGTTCCGACAAGCTCAGACCGACTGACATCAATATACTGATGTATGCTGTCCTGATTCCGAAATCTTTTCCCAAAAAAATGACCCCTACCACGATTAATGCCATGTTAATTATAAATGTAATATTTCCCGGTGTTGCAGGCAAAAGCTTACTTAATACAATTGCCAGACCGGAAACACCGCCAAACGAAAAGTTGTTTGGAAACTTAAATGCATAAATACCAATTACCATCACGAACGTTCCGAGTGTAAGCATTCCATATTCCAGTAACGTTTTTTTCACTTTGCTCATGCTTTCTATTTTCTCTACTCTCTTTTGTGTCTCTTCCTCAAACATAATTAATTCCTCATCATTTTATAAAAATTTGTTTCTGTTTACACTTATTTAAAACTTCTCGTCAGTATTTCTACAGTACAACTGCTGCCACTATAAGCAATTAAGGTTCCCAATCCTCCAAGGTTAACACCGATTAAAAGTTCATGGTAATTGCTTGTGAATCCGGAAAGAAGCAACGCTGCCGGATATCATTCCCGAAACCATGAATATTTTACTCCGAATAACTCATACTATCAATAAGAATTTATATGAAAAGAGGTTCTCATGGCAGATAAATTTACACTTCCCATCACAAAAGAAAGCGGCTATTTTGAAATCCGGCTGGAAAGCATCGGCGGTTTAGGGGCTAATCTCTGTGGAAAAATGCTTGGCGAGTTAGGGGCTCTATATCTAAAGCTGAATTCTTCAAACTTTTCCAGTTACGGCTCTGAAAAACGTGGTTCACCCGTAAAATCTCACATCCGGTGGTGTGCATCGGAAAAATTTTTACGCCTTTGTTCTCCGGTGGTGGAACCAAACATTTTAGGAATTTTCCACGAAGCCTTATTAGAAAACTATCCTTTACTCTCTGATTGCACAGAACATACCTGTATTGTATTAAGTACCGCGCTCTCCCGCGAAGAAGCAGCGGAACGATATCATATTTCCTGCGGCAGACTTTTTTGTATTCCAGCGCTTGACATTGCTATAGCAGAAAAATCCCGCGTCAATATGGTTATGCTGGGAGCAATCGTGGCGGTTCTTGGCTTTGTACCTATTGAAATGGCAGAAGAACTATGCAGTAATACTGTCGGCAAAAAATATCCGCAATTAATAACCGCAAATTTAAATGGTTTGCGACGCGGATACGAACACATTAGGGAACAGCGGCCACTGATTTGCTCTGAAGTTATTTCTAACATTTCAGACAACGCTTCACAAGCAGCTCAGTCTTACACCTGGGGATACAAAAATGCTCCTATTGGTGGTATAAATCCCCGTATCGGAAGCACTGTGTCCAATGATTTATCCTCATCCCGTGAGGGGTATATCCCACTTTTTATTAAGGAACGCTGTATTAATTGCGGGCTTTGTGATTCTACTTGTCCGGACTTTGTTTTTCAGTTTATGCCGGGTGTCTATAAAGATAAAAAATGTATGGTGAATATGGGGCCGGACTATACGCACTGCAAAGGTTGTCTTCGCTGCGTGGAAGTCTGTCCTGTTGATGCTCTTGTTATGGCTCTTGAGAAAGATTATCCGGAAAAACCTTACGACCAACCGAATAAAAATCTAATCACTACTAACTTTGCACATACCCATCATGGTGCGGACGCCTCAATCACCGGTGAATCCTATTTAAACGAACACCGGATTCGCGGCGGCATCATTTAATTTTTCGGATGCAGCACCCGATTTGCAGAATATAGAAAGGTATCATTTATATATGGAAAAGCAGAAAATTCTCTACGAAAGCGGAAATGAGCTGGCGGCTTATGCCGCCAAACAAATTAATTATCACGTAATGGGCTATTATCCGATTACTCCCTCTACACAGATTGCCGAAAACTTAGATACTATGAAAGCAGAGGGACTTCATGATATTACTTTGATTGCCGCAGAAGGCGAGCACAGTGCTGCCGGTGTCTGTTATGGCGCGTCTACCGCCGGTGCCAGAGTTTTTAATGCTACCAGCGCGAACGGTTTACTTTACGCTCTGGAACAATTTCCGGTTCAGTCCGGCACCCGCTTTCCGATGGTAATGAATATAGCCTGCCGTACCGTATCCGGACCACTTTGTATCAAAGGTGACCATAGTGACATTATGTACATGCTGAATACCGGATGGATTATTCTTTTCGCCCATTCTCCGCAAATGGTCTATGACCTGAATATTTTAGGCTTGAAATTGGCAGAAAAAGTAAATCTTCCGGTAGCAATCGCCTTTGACGGTTTCTTCACCAGTCATCAAAAACAGAAATGTCTTGTTTTTGATGATGATGAAGCCGTTCGGGATTTTATTGGTGAAAAACAGCCGACTTACTCCCTTCTGAATCTAAAAGAACCTATTACGATTGGTTCTTATATGAATGAACCGGATGTTATGAATAATCGGTATCAGTTGCATCTGGCGATGCGGGATGCTGCTACTTATTTACCTGTCCTTTTTTCTGAATACGAGAAGTTCTCCGGAAGGCAATATGGCATGATAGAAGGTTACCGATACGAAGATGCGGAAGTTATGCTTGTAATGCTGGGTTCCACCTATCATACTGCCAAAGATGCCATAGACAAACTTCGAGAAACGGAAGATATGCGCATTGGTGTCGTATCACTGACTTCTCTTCGTCCTTTTCCAAAAACGCTGATTAATTTTTTCCCGGCGGCCAGGACGATTATCATTCTCGACAGACAGGACAGTTACGGAGCAGAAGGCGGAAATCTTTCTCTTGAAATCCGTGCAGACTTTTATCGGAAAATCCACGCACGGATTCTTACCCGTGTCTACGGACTGGGCGGAAAAGACCTTTTTGTAGATGATGTACTGACAATTATAAAAGAATGCATAAATCCCCGTGCTCCTCATTTTGCCTATTACGGCATAACAGAAGGAAGCAACGGTGAAAAACAGCCGACGTATTTTTCTCCTCTGACAGAAGAAGAGCAGTCACCCGGCATTACGATATGCGAGTACGATGGTGAAGCACGTAAAATGATTGTTTCCGGCGGTAAACTTGCAAATGCAACTGCTATGCCGATGCGTATCGCACCGGGTCATGGTGCCTGTCCGGGTTGTGGTATTCCGGTAAACTTAAATCTTTTACTGAAAGGAATTGAAGGAAATGTCATCGTTTTATTTCAGACAGGGTGCGGTATGATTATTACTACCGGTTACCCTAAGACAGCTTTCCGTATTCCTTATATTCACAACCTTTTTCAAAACGGAGCCGCTACTTTAAGTGGTGTGGAGGCTGCTTTTCACGAGCTAAAACGTCGTGGCGAATATCCGGAGGGTGATATTACTTTTCTGATGGTCAGCGGTGACGGCGGTATGGACATCGGTATGGGTTCTGCCCTTGGTACTGCCTTACGGAATCAACGCGTCATTATTTTTGAATATGACAACGGCGGCTACATGAATACCGGTTATCAATTGTCTTACTCAACTCCAATGGGTGCACGTAGTTCCACATCCCACCTTGGAAAAGACCAGTACGGAAAAACTTTTTTTCATAAAGATACACCGGAAATTATGGCAGCGACTCACATTCCGTATATCGCAACCGTAGCCGAATCCAATCCGACAGATTTTATGAAAAAAGCCGCTAAAGCGGCGGCATATTCCAGAGATTTCGGAACGGCATATGTAAAAGCACTGTCCGCCTGCCCGTTGAACTGGGGAGACAAGCCGAATCTGGAACGCAATGTTATTTCTGCTGCCGTAGACTGCTGCTATTTTCCGCTTTATGAAGTAGAGCAGGGTATTACCACACTAAACTACGACCCTTCCGCCAAGGGGAAGAAAATTCCTGTTACAGACTGGTTTGCTATGATGGGGCGTACAAAACACCTCGCAAAAGAAGAATACGCCGATATAACAGCCGGAATTCAGGCAGAAGTCGACCGACGCTTTGAACGCCTGCGGGCACGGGCAGAAAATCCGGTACTGTAGATAAAACTATAAAATTTCCTATACACCTAGCGCATTATCATTTATTTTGTTATAATATACTAATATAGCAACTATTATATCTTAAAGTAGGTGATAAGGAAATGCACAAACAGCTATCGGAATTACTCAATGGCATTTATGAGCTCAAACTCTATCAGGACACCAATGAAATCCGCGTCTTTTTAGTGCGGGGCGTAAATGGTCAGAGAAGTCTATTAATTGACACCGGATATAACACAGAAGAAAACCGGAACATTTTAAACCAAGTATTAACGGAATTAAATATTCAGTATGAAGATTTGGATGTTTTCCTAACGCATAAGCACCATGATCATACAGGCATGGCATCACATCTGGCAGAATTAGGAGCAACTATTTACATGAACCCTTTGGAGGACCGTCATCCTTATGACTGCCTCTATTATAGCCAAGGTGCGAAATCCATTGAAGAGCAGGCAAAAGTTTTAACCAGAGTTGGGGTAACTTCAGAACGTACCCCACAGATTTGGAACTGTTTTAAAGAATTCAACGCATATTATCAGAACGCTTTAACGGAAGAATCCTTTAAAACCGTTGCTTTTCCTTATACCCCTATTGGTCGTGGTCAGATTTTTTGCTATGGTCAGTATACCTTTCAGGCGATTTCTCTTGCAGGGCATACTTTAGGACAACTCGGTTTGTATGAGCAGGCTCACCATATTGTATTTTCCGGTGACCATATTCTTATGAATACCGTTCCAATCGTTGGAACAAGTTATGTGAATGAACACCTTTTAGAGCAGTATCTTCGCACTATGGACCAGTTCAAGGCACAGTACCGCACCTGTACGATTTATCCGTCTCATGGAGAGTGCTTTACCAATGCCGGACCAATTGCTGCAAATATTACTGCCGCATACCGTAAAAAATTACTGGATATTCAACACCTTTTGACAAACAGCGCTGAAGCCTTAACTGTTCAGGAAGTGGCATTCCGCCTGTACGGTGTCTACAATATGCCATCCGACATAAGCGGTTTCTTCAGAGTTAAATCCATTCTCTCTAAGACCTTCTCGTGTCTCGAATATCTATACGACCAGAAATACTGTCAACGCATGGAACACGATGGTATGTTATTCTACCGCTAATTTGAATATCTCTTTTAGGAGTTAATAAAAAGTAGATTTATTGTATTATAGCTACACTGATATAATACGATAAATCTACTTTTTTGATTCATAACTATGATTCTGTTTTATCCGACATCCGCTCTGTCACAATTCCATTTTCATCTATCTGCACATTAATAGAAATACTTTCCATAAAATCAAAAATGCGCTGCTGCTCTGTCTCATCTACCCAGTTCGTAGCTGCATTTGTCTGAATTGCCGGAATCATGCGTACTTCCAAATGTTCTTCTTCATCATTCCCCGAAAAATGTAATTCAATCAGCATGGAATCCAACGTTTTATTATTAAACCAGTAATTTCCGAGACTATAGATAATCGGCTTATCATCATAAAATTCCATTCCCTGCAGACAATGAGAATGTCCGCCGATAATGACATCTGCACCCGCATCTAAATATTCTTTTCCCGTTGTAAGCTGAACCTCTTCCAAATCATAGCTGTACTCTGTTCCCCAGTGAACCACAGCAATTACAAAATCTGCATTTGCGTCCGCCTCTTCTATTACCTGCAAAAATAATTCCGTATCGTAGCACCGCAGAATCCCCGGTCTGTCCTCCGTTGCCTGTGGGGTCATTTTATTCTTTTCTGCACGGGACGCACCCACAAATGCTACTACTTTATCATCTATTGTATAATAAACCGGAGACATTGCCTCTTCTAAATTATGTCCTGCTCCAAAATAATCAATGCCAGCATTCGAAAGTGTATCAAATGTATCAAGCATAGCCTGTCTGCCATAATCATACACGTGATTATTATTCAGCTGTACAATATCCACGCCCATCTCATGCAATACACTGACACGCGCCGGATTTGCCCGGAAAGTATACATCTTTCCCTCAAGTGGCGCACCATTTGTACTAAACGTAAATTCGTTATTCAAACACATAATATCAGCTTCCCGCATAATCTCCAGCAGTTCCGGTGAAATACACTTTGAAATATCTCCGTCTGACGCATCCAGTTTCGCAGTTGTCACTGCATTTTCATCAAGACTGATATCTCCCGCAAAACAAAGTGTAAAATCATATTCTCCTGTGATTTTGACTTCGCTCTCCGTTTCTGAACACACTTCTGTATTATTTTGCTCTACATTCTCTATTTCTGTCACTGCTAATGCTGTTTTGTCAGCTTCCCTTCCACAACCTGCCAGTATCGCAAGCATGAAACTTATCATTATTAATTCACTTTTTCTCATACAATGCCTTCCTTTACATTCGCCTTCTTATGATGAGATGCTGCAAACATTGCCTCAATTTTCTGAATCCGATACCGGTAATAAACCATAAACATCAATCCTGATATTACCCATGTCACCGGATAATTGAACACAACAACTTCCAGCACCGGATACATTCCTGCCACAATGATAATCCAAAGAACTCGTATCACACATACGCCGACTGTCGTTATAAACATAGGTATTACGACATCTCCCATTCCTCGTAATCCACCGGATAAAATTTCCGTGAAAACATAAGACACGTAAAATGGTGCAATCACATATAACATTCTGGCTCCGATTTCTACCACTTCTGCATCATTACAGAAGAAATGGAAAAGAGGCACACGGGCTACAATCAACAGAACCGCCATTATAATTGATAAAACTGCATCCATTCCAAGCCCTACCCGGATACTCTTCTTTACTCGTTCCATCTTTCCCGCACCATAATTTTGTCCGACAAAAGTAGTTACCGCTATACCAATCGCACTGCTCATCATCCAAAAAAGTGCATCCAGCTTTCCATATGCTGCCCATGCAGCTGTCGTATCCGTACCAAAACTATTGATAGAAGACTGCACAAGCATATTCGAGATATTGTACATAGATGCCTGAACACCACTCGGAAATCCTAAAAACAACTCTGACTTTAATACATCTCCGTGAATCCTAATTTTACGCAGAGAAAACTCACATAATTCCTTCTCTTTTATCAATGCCCATGTTACTAAAAAAGCACTTACTGCCTGTGCAACAACTGTAGCAATTGCAACACCCATTACACCAAGCCCAAAGACAGATACCATTACAATATCCAGAACAATATTAATAATACAGCATACAATCAGATAATACAGCGGACGCTTTGAATCTCCCAACGCTCTCAAAATACTTGCGCCGGTATTATAAATAAAGATAAACAGACTTCCTCCAAAGTAAATCTGCAAATAAATAACCGAATCTGCCATTAACTCCGGTGCCGTATTCATCAGTTCAAGAAGTGCCGGTGATGCCGCAATTCCTACAATTGTGAAAAAAATACTTCCTATCACAGAAAATGCATAAATCGTATGTATGGCATCATTCATCTTTTCTTTATTTCCGGCACCAAGCATCTGTGATACGACGATACCTGCACCGGATGTCAGCCCCATGAAAAAGTTCACTACCAGACCACTAATTAATGCGGCCGAACCGCCGACTGCCGCTAATGCTTCTTTTCCAACCTCTCGTCCTAAAATCAACGAATCTGCCGTATTATATAACTGCTGAAAAAACGAACCTATCATGATAGGGAAGAAAAATAGTAATAACTGTTTCCAGATTACTCCTTCTAAAATTCCATTTTTTTCTTTCGTTCCGTTCATGCCTGTTTCTTCTTTCCTCTCCTTTGCCTGCATTCTATTTTCACTTCAAAATTCTTACTTCAAAAGCCGCTTAACCAGCATCCACTTACTCTCCTTATGTGGCTGATAACGTATCGGCACATCCAGCCACGTTGCCTTATCAAGAATACTCTTCTCATGTGTAAAACATTCAAAACTCTTCTTACCGTGATAAGACCCCATACCACTGTAACCGACACCGCCAAAGCCCATTTCACCTGATGTCAGATGCATTACCGTATCGTTAATACAACCGCCGCCAAAAGAAATGCGATTCATAAAACGCTTCTGTACTGCCTTATCCTCTGTAAACAGATAAAATGCCAGTGGCTTTTCTCTCTCCGACACAAACTTCTCTACTTCGTCCAAATCCGTATAGGTCAGAACCGGAAGCACCGGCCCGAAAATCTCTTCCTTCATTACCGGTTGTTCTGCTGTCACATCGATTAAAATAGTCGGTGCGATTTGCAGCGTTTCCTCATTACACGCTCCGCCATACGCAACCGTTGAGCCCTGAATCAAACCCTTAATCCTATCAAAATGTTTCCGGTTGACGATTTTACCGTATGCTTCATTTTCCAAAGGCTCTGCTGTGTACATAGCTGTAATTTCTTTTTTCAAAAGTTCCACAAACTCATCCCGTACACACTCATCTATCAACAGGTAATCCGGTGCTACACATGTTTGTCCACAATTTAAATATTTACCAAATACAAGCCTCTTCGCCGCAACCTTTAAATTTGCATCTTTTGTCACCACACACGGACTTTTGCCACCCAGCTCAAGCGTAACCGGTGTCAGATGTGCGGCTGCTTTCTCCATCACAAGTTTACCGACCGTTACCCCTCCGGTAAAGAAAATATAATCAAATCTCTGTTCCAGCAATGCCGCATTTTCTTCCCTGCCGCCTTGTATAACCGCCACATACTCCTGCGGAAACACCTCTTCTATCAGATTCGCAATCACCTGTGAAGTAGCAGGTGCATATGCAGATGGCTTCACCACACACGTATTGCCTCCTGCGATTGCTCCGATAAGTGGTTCCAGCGTCAGCATAAACGGATAATTCCACGGAGACATAACAAGTACAACACCATAAGGTTCCCGAATCGAATAACTGTGCGCTACCGCATTCGTCAGCTCTGTTTTATAACGTTTTTTCCTCGTCCATTTGCGGATATGCTTTAACTGGCCACTAAGCTCCGCCAGTGTCAGTCCCACCTCACACATATAACTTTCCATCCCGCACTTTCCAAGGTCTTCTTTTAGCGCATCCAGAATCTCCTGCTCATGATTCGTAATCGCAGTGTATAATTTCTTAAGATATTTTATACGATACTCCACATCCAGCGTAGCATGTGTATTAAAAAACGCTCTCTGCTTCTTTACAATCGCCTCTGTCATCTCTTACCTCTCTTCCCGTTCCTGCTCCAGTAAATACCCGAATATATGCATTCCCAGCTTCAAAACATTATGGCGCAGCAAATTATTTTTTACCGTTACATAATCATCCGAAATGACCGTTTCCACTAAAGCCTTGGTCCGTTCCACATCTAATTCCACCGGGTCTTTCTGCTCTAATGATTCGTACCGCTTCGCCATATTCTCATCAATCGTTCCGCTATTTGCAAGTACCGCATCTACTTTGTGTCTGCCAAGATACTGATTCAGTAACTCCACATGATCCGACACTTTAAAATCCTCTGTCTCACCCGGTTGTGTCACCATATTACACACATACATAATCTTCGCATTACTGCGATCGATAGCACTGATAATTCCGTCACAAATGAGATTCGGAATAATACTTGTAAAAAGACTTCCCATACTAAGAATAATCAAATCCGCTTCTTCCAATGCCTTTACTGCTTCTTTGGACGGAACCGGCTCCTCTTTATAGAAAACACGCTTAATGGCACTGTCATACTCCGTAATATGATGCTCCCCTTCTACCACACTTCCGTCTGCCATCTCTCCCATCAGCACAACATTATCCTCCGTAAGCGGTACAACTTTTCCTTTTAGATTGAACACCTTACTCAGTGCCTCGATTCCATCTGACAAATTACCTGTAATTTCCGAAGAAGCCGTAAGCAGTAAATTGCCCACCGTATGCCCGTCCAAATCACTGGTAGTATGAAAACGGTAATTAAACAACTCCATTACCAGAGGCTCTGTCTCTGATAGTGCCGCCAATACCCGCCTAATATCTCCAACCGCCGGAATACTGAATTCTTCCCGTAATACTCCTGTACTTCTTCCATCGTCACATACAGATACAATCGCTGTAATATCCAGCGGAAACTCTTTTAATCCCCGAAGTAATGTGGAAGAACCTGTTCCTCCACCTAACACTACCACTTTTCTTTTCACACTTAACTCCATTCCGCGGACGCTTTTCCGCAATGATTCAGCCTTCCCCTCAAAACATTCGCAAAACCGCATGTTTCACATGCTTTCTCGCTGCTATGCAGCTAATTTTGCTCATGAGAGGGGGAGGTGGCTCTATTTGCGCCACCTCCCGAAGAAATAAATCCACCTTCTTACATGCAAGCATGACAAAGCTGTCTTATTTCTCCGGTATGGCTGAATAGTTATACTTTTTTTCATAATATCATATTAACTTTGCCTTGACAAATTAAATCAACCATAGCTATAATAGGCTTAATTGGAGCAGATAAAAGGCTTTGACGGGAACAAGTAATAATAAGTGAATCAGACAGAAAGTAACCGGTTGATGAGAGGTGCACAGATAGCTTATTACGAATACATCCCTGAGCTTCACACCGAATTTATGTTTATAATAGTAGGCTGTGACGTAGTCGCGCACGTTACAAGCGCGGGAGTGTTGTCGGACACTTACGGAGGTAGGCAGTGTGAGCTGTTTACGAAAAAAGGTGGTATCACGAGTTGTTTCGTCCTTTTCGGTTTTTTACCGGAGAGGACTTTTTTTGTGTCTGTAAGCTAATTCTGAAACCTGCTTATTCACACAACCCACCAATTATATTTCAAGAAAGGAAGTAACCAATATGACATTATATGATGAATTAGTTGCCCGCGGTCTTATCGCACAGGTAACAAATGAAGAAGAAATCAAGAAATTAATCAACGAAGGCAAAGCAACCTTTTACATTGGCTTTGACCCAACTGCAGACAGCCTCCATGTAGGACATTTCATGACTCTTTGCTTAATGAAACGTCTCCAGATGGCAGGCAACAAACCAATCGCTTTAATCGGTGGCGGTACTGCCATGATTGGCGATCCATCCGGACGTACCGACATGCGTCAGATGATGACTACAGAGACAATCAATCATAATGTAGAATGCTTCAAGAAACAGATGAGCCGTTTCATCGACTTTTCCGAAGGTAAAGCCTTGCTTGTAAATAACGCAGACTGGCTTACCGAACTGAACTACATTGATGTATTACGTGAAGTCGGACCACATTTTTCCGTAAACCGTATGCTGACAGCAGAATGTTACAAACAGCGTATGGAAAAGGGTCTTAGCTTCTTAGAATTTAACTACATGATTATGCAGTCTTACGACTTCTACAAATTATTTCAGGATTACGATTGTAACCTTGAATTCGGCGGTGATGACCAGTGGAGCAATATGTTAGGCGGTACTGAGCTTATCCGTCGTAAACTCGGCAAAGATGCACATGCAATGACAATTACCCTCCTTCTTAATTCCGAAGGTAAAAAGATGGGTAAAACACAGTCCGGTGCTGTATGGCTTGATCCGAACAAAACATCTCCGTTTGACTTCTTCCAGTATTGGAGAAATGTCGGCGATGCTGACGTATTAAAATGTATCCGTATGCTGACCTTCCTTCCGTTAGAAGAAATCGAAGCTATGGACAACTGGGA
>CAYMTX010000026.1:0-21840 GCA_964393475.1 uncultured Roseburia sp.
GTACAAGGAAGGTATGATGGATCAGGTAGACAGAGTGATTTATGATTTGAAAAATAATCCGTTTAGTCGACGTATTATGACCAATATTTATGTACACGAGGATTTACATGAGATGAATTTATATCCATGTGCGTATAGTATGACGTTTAATGTTACAAGTAAACCGGGAGATGAGAAGCTGACGTTGAATGCAATTTTGAATCAGCGCTCGCAGGATGTGCTTGCAGCAAATAACTGGAATGTATGCCAGTATGCTGTTTTAGTGCATATGCTGGCACAGGTATGTGACATGCAGGTGGGAGAATTGGTGCATGTGATTGCGGATGCGCATATTTACGACAGGCATGTACCGATTATTAAGGAGCTGATCGAGCGTGAGCAGTTTGCGGCACCGAAATTCAGCTTGAATCCGGATATTAAGGATTTTTATCAGTTTACTACGAAAGATATTATTATTGAGGATTATGTAACAGGACCACAGATTAAAAATATTCCTATCGCAGTATAAGGAGGCAGAACATGAATTTAATTGCAGCAGTAGACCAAAATTGGGCAATCGGTAATAAAAATCAGCTATTAGTAAAGATTCCGGCAGACCAGAAGTTTTTCCGTGAGACAACAACCGGAAAGGTTGTTGTGATGGGTAGAAAGACATTGGAAAGTTTTCCGAACGGCTTGCCGTTGAAAAATAGAACCAACATTGTGCTGACCAGGGATAAGAACTACGACGTGAGAGATGCTATCGTATTACATTCATTAGAAGACCTGCGTGAAGAATTGAAAAAATACCCGAGTGAAGATATTTATGTAATCGGTGGAGAGACGATTTATCGGCAGCTTTTGGATGAGTGTGATGTAGCACACATTACCAAAATTGATTTTGCATATGATGCAGACGCATATTTTCCAAATCTGGATGAAATGCCGGAATGGAAAATTACTGCGGACAGTGAAGAACAGACCTATTTTGATTTAGAGTATTACTTCTATAAGTACGAAAAAGTAAAATAGCAACTAAAATATGCCTAAATGTTAAGAGGAAGGCGTGGATGAGTATGGATATTGCAGGTAAAAAATTATTTGTAAAAGCATTAATGGAAGAGGGCGTAGATACTATTTTTGGTTATCCGGGCGGTACGGTTACAGACCTTTTCGACGAATTGTATAAGCAGAATACGATGGATGTAGTTTTGCCGAGACATGAGCAGGGACTGATTCATGCGGCAGAAGGTTATGCAAAGTCTACCGGAAAAGTCGGGGTATGTCTTGTGACCAGCGGTCCGGGGGCAACCAATATTATTACAGGACTTGCGGATGCGCATTATGACAATATCCCGCTTGTCTGCTTTACAGGTCAGGTTCCGCGCAATTTAATCGGCAATGATGCGTTTCAGGAAGTTGATATTGTGGGTATGACCAGAAGCATTACGAAGTATGGAGTTACTGTGCATGACCGTGCAGATTTAGGGAAAATTATTAAAATGGCATTTCATATTGCAAGTACCGGAAAGCCGGGACCTGTTTTAATTGATTTGCCAAAGGATATCCAGACTGCAATGGGACCATCCGAATATCCGAAAGAAGTTCAGATTCGAAGTTATAAGCCAATCAAGACGGTACATATCGGGCAGTTGAAGAAAGGTTATAAATTGCTGGAGGATGCGAAGTATCCGTTAATTCTAGCGGGCGGTGGTGTTTTAGCAGCGCGGGCATGTGCAGAGTTTCAGGATTTTGTAGAAAAGATGCAGGTGCCTGTGGTTACGACGATTATGGGAAAAGGTGTGCTTCCGGCAGACCATCCGTTATATATCGGTAATACCGGAATGCATGGAAAATATGCGGCGAATAAGGCTGTTAGTGAATGCGACGTACTTTTTTCTATCGGTACACGTTTTAATGACCGTATTACAGGTGATTTAAATGAATTTGCACCGAAGGCAAAGATTGTACATATTGACGTTGATACGGCATCTATTTCCAGAAATGTGGTAGTGGATGTGCCGATTGTATCGGATGCAAAATTGGCTTTAGTACATTTAACTGAGTGGGCAAAAGAAAAGAATACGATTGACTGGCAGGGACAGATTCATGAATGGAATGCGGAGAATCCGCTCGAGATGCGTCGGGACCGTGGTATGACCCCACAGATGATAATGGAGGGAATTAATAAAACGTTTGAAAAAGCGATTTATGTAACGGACGTAGGACAGAATCAGATGTGGGCTACCCAGTATTTGAATTTATCAAAGAATCATCAGATGATTACATCAGGTGGACTTGGAACGATGGGATTCGGTTTCCCGGCAGCGATTGGTGCTAAAATCGCGAACCGTGATAAGACGGTTATTTGTGTGACCGGTGATGGTGGCTTTCAGATGAATATGCAGGAGATGGCTACCGCAGTCGTACAGGAAGCACCGGTAATAGTTATTTTATTAAATAACCGGTATTTGGGTATGGTACGTCAGATGCAGGAATTGTTTTATGAAAAACGTTATGAAGCAACTTGCCTGCGCCGTAGAAGAAGTTGCCCGGCAAATTGCAAGGGACCAAGCGAACTGTGTCCGCCATATGAACCGGATTTTGTAAAGTGGGCAGAATGTTATGGTGCATATGGAATCCGTGTAGAAAAGGCCGAAGAGATTGAAAGTGCATTACAGCAGGCGAAGAATCATACAGATGCGCCTACGGTAATAGAGTTTATTATTTCCTCGGATGAGTTGGTTTTGCCGATGGTGAAAGGCGGTAATCCGATGAGCGAAATGATTTTGAAGTAACGGAAAGGAAACTGCCATGAAAAATAGATGGATTGCTTTGTATGTAGAGAATGAAGTGGGTGTATTAGCCAAGGTTGCCGGTCTTTTTTCCGGAAAATGCTATAATCTGCAGAGCCTTACAGTAGGTCCTACAGAGGATGAGACTATGTCACGAATGACGATTTGTGTAACCAGTAATGATGTGACTTTCGAGCAGATTAAGAAGCAGTTGAACAGTATGATAGAGGTTATTAAGGTTATCGACCTGACCAATGTACCGATTCATATGAAAGAAATTCTTTTCATAAAGGTAATGAAAGTAGATACTTCACAGAAAGCAGAAGTATTCCAAATTGCCAAGACGTTTGACGAGCACGGTCATGTTAGAGTAGTGGACGTAGGACCGGATGGCGTGTTACTGGAGTGTATGCTGACTGAAAACAAAGCGAACGATTTAATAAAACTGCTTAACACCAATTTTAAGCATATTGAAGTCGTGCGTGGTGGTGCCGTTGCAATTGAATCAATCAGCACAAGTAACCGCTAAACTTATTTTGTCATATCTTTTGATTTCTGTACACAAGCCCGCTGGGCGGTAATTATGGTGTTTCTTAAACCACCGTTTTCAAGAGCGGCAACAGCCTCAATTGTAGTACCACCCGGTGAGCATACGGCATCTTTTAATTCACCGGGATGTTTGCCTGTTTCCAAAATCATTTTTGCAGCTCCGAGGACGGACTGCGCTGCAAATTTGTATGCCATTGCACGAGGCATGCCGTCTGCTACAGCAGCGTCTGCCATAGCTTCGATAAACATATAAACATAGGCCGGTGACGAACCGGCAACTCCGATAACAGTATCCATCATACTTTCTGTAATAATTTCTGCCTTTCCGAAGCATTCAAATAATTGTTTCACAAAAGTAAGTTCTTCTTCTGTCACGTGTGCGTTACAACAGAGTGCACTCATAGATTCTCCGACAAGTGCCGGTGTATTTGGCATTGCACGAACGAGTTTAATGTCACTGCTTAAAAGAGATTCGATAGCAGCAATACTTTGTCCGGCTGCGACGGATACGATAATGCAATCTTTTTTTAGCGAAGATGCAATTGTTGGAAGAACATCTGCAAAATGGTATGGTTTTATTGCAAGGAATAAAATATCACTGGAAGCAGCAACTTCTTCGTTAAAAAGTGTTGTGCGAACGCCATAGGTGTTGTGAATTTTTTCGGTAGTGGCAGCAGAATGAGCACTTACCAGAATTTGCGTCGGAGAAATGAGAGTGGATTTGCAGATTCCACCAATCATTGCACTGCCCATATTTCCGGCACCAATAAATCCGATTATTTTATTTTTCATAATTTTAAATCCTTTCTAGAGATGTTTCTATCAACGAAATCCAAACGGTTATACAACGTATTTTCCAAGTATAGGTATTTTCTTCATTATCCACGCGGTAACCAGTGACAAAATAAAGGTTCCGAGAAAAAATACAGGAAGCAGGAGGTATCCACCAAGTAAAAGAGGGGTTACATGGAACCATTTATAGGCAAGGTTCAAAAATACGGTATGAACCAGATACATTCCAAAATAGTAATCTCTCATTCGGGAGCAGATGCTCCATTCTCTTTTATAGCAGGAGGCCAAATAGTAAATACAAACCGATAATCCTACGATAACCGGAGATTCATAGCTAAAATGGTAATCGGAAAGAACTACACAACTGTAAATTAAGAATAGCGTGAATGCCAGCGAAATTCCAACAGCGATTTTTTGATAGGAATCTTTTTTTGGTACATATGTATGAATATAATAACCGCACATGTAGTAGAACAAGCAGACACCGGTAACCGGCATCATAAAGCCAAAGTTTATCTGCAATGTGCTCTCAAGCGTTGGAAGAAGACTTCCGATGAAAAAAAGCAGCGACAGCAAATAAAAATAAGTCTGTTTGCTGACATGAGCGGTAAAACATTTTAAAAGCGGCAAAAACAGATAAAGACCAATCAAGGCAAATAAGTACCACATGTGGGCCCAGGAATTTCCGCAAAGGGTGTTTAAAAAGCCTTGCCATATAAAAGAAACGGAAAAAGTACCGGTTACAATGATTAATTCCATAACGGCAAAGAAAGTGCCAAATAGAATCAGTGCCAGTACAATTTTACGCAAATATTTTGTGAATAACGACTTTAAGGTAAGCTCTTTTTGTGGATTAAGGAACAGCGTTCCTGAAATCATGAGAAAAAGAGGAACACCTATCGTACAGAAAGATTTTAACGAGTGATAAATACCTAACTGTGTTGTATTCATTTGCTCCGGAATCGTATCTGTAACTCCGGAAAGAATATGTAAAAAAAGAACACTGGATATTGCAATGAATCGCAGCAAATCCAGGTATGGAATCGTTCTATATTTCGAACGGTCAGTGCCGGAAACCTGGTGCATATGAAAATCCTCCTAAAATTGGAAATTAATATAAATTTCACTATTTGCCCACAGTGTAATGCAGAGTGGTCATAAATTAATATTTGCGGAAAATGAGAAAGATGTCAAGCCCAAAGGAGAATAATTTGGAAAATATTAAGAGTAGTTTTCGCGTGACGGGGAGCAGACGACGTAGTATAATAGGGCTATGTTGAATGAGTTTGATTTATCTTTATTAACGGAGCCATTATTAGAATGGTATGAACAGAATAAAAGAATCTTGCCGTGGCGTGAGACAGTGTCACCATACAGAGTCTGGGTATCAGAGATTATGTTGCAACAGACAAGGGTAGAGGCGGTGAAACCTTTTTTTGAACGTTTTACGAAGCGTCTTCCGGATGTTGCATCTTTGGCGGAATGCCCGGAAGATGAACTGCTAAAGTTATGGGAAGGTTTAGGTTATTATAACAGAGTGCGGAATATGCAAAAGGCGGCTGTTCAGGTGATAGCGGAATATGGCGGCGAATTGCCGGCAGATTATGAAGCACTTTTGGGATTAAAAGGAATCGGCAGTTATACAGCAGGGGCAATCGCATCCATTGCCTATCGGATTCCGGTGCCGGCAGTAGATGGTAACGTATTGCGTATTTTGACACGGGTATCGGATGATGATACGGATATTATGAAGGCATCTTTCCGTAAGCAAGTGGAGGAACAACTGACGGCATATATGCAGAGTGAGGCGTTTCCGGTGAAGTGTGCAGGTGATTTTAACCAGGCAATGATGGAACTGGGGGCTACCGTGTGTGTTCCGAACGGGGCACCAAATTGTGAAGCGTGTCCTTGGAGTAACTTGTGCCGGGCGAAGAAAAAGAACCGTATTATGGAATTACCTGTAAAAACGAAGGCAAAAGAACGACGTATCGAAAAAAGAACTGTGTTCGTAATCCGTGACGGTGAGCGTGTAGCAATCCGTAAACGTCCGAAAAAGGGTTTGCTTGCGGGACTTTATGAACTTCCGAATGTGGAAGGATATATGACGCAGGAAGAGGCACTACAGTATGTGAAATCACTTGCATTATCACCAATCCGAATTCAAAAACTACCGGAAGCAAAGCATGTTTTTTCACATGTAGAGTGGCAAATGCAAGGTTATGCAATTTTGATTGATGAGCCGGAAGAACAACAGGAAATGCTTTATGTTGAAGCACTTACATCAGAGGAAAAGTATGCAATTCCGGCAGCGTTTGCCGCGTATGCAAAGTACATGGGAATTAAAATCGGGCAGGAACGTTTCCTGATTGAAGAATAAAAAGTAACCGGAAATCGGGTTATAAATATAAAGGTCATAAAAAAGAGGGAGCCGGTGCAAATGCACCGGCTGTTCATATGAAAAAGATTATGTATTGAAAGTGAAATAGTTCACTATATGCTGGGAGGAACCTTGCTATTAAGCAAGGCGACCTGTTACGGTCTGAAAAAGTTTTATAAGTCTTTTAACTGTTTTACAGTATAAAAGATAATTATGTCAATCCTATGATTGCTTTGTGAGAAAATTGTAAATAAAATGTGAACAAACAAAATTCAAGAAGTCTTAAGAAAAAATGAATTGGATTATATTGTTAAAAGATGTATAATGGATAAGAATATAAGATTGCCGAATTATACCTGTTTGGCTAGATGAGAAAGGTTTGAGGAGTAAATGTACGATTGTATAGTTATTGGTGCCGGTGTTGCCGGTGCGGTTGCAGCCAGAAAATTGGCAGAAGAAGCGGATAAAAAAGTGCTTGTTATAGAGAGAAGAAATCATATCGGAGGGAATTGTTACGATGTGGCAGATGACCATGGTATTTTAATTCATGAGTATGGTCCACATATTTTCCATACAAGTTTGGAAGATGTATATGAGTTTCTTTCCAGATTTACAGAGTGGTATGCGTTTGGACATGAAGTAGTTGCCAAAGTAGGGGAGGAATTGATTCCGGTTCCGTTTAACTTAAATACTCTGCATATGGTTTATGACAAGGAAAAAGCAGACCGCTTAGAGAAGAAATTAATCGCAGAATACGGGGAAGGAAGCCGTGTTCCGATTATGAAATTGCGTGAGAATGAAGATGAAGACGTACGAGAGATTGCACAGTATGTATACGAGAACGTCTTCTTAAAATACACGATGAAGCAATGGGGGCAGAAGCCTGAAGATATCAATCCGGAGGTTACAGGACGTGTGCCGGTACTGGTATCTTATGATAACCGTTATTTTCAGGATAAATATCAAGGGGTGCCGAAGTACGGATTTACACCGATGTTTGAGAAAATGTTAGAACATGAGAACATCGAAGTATTATTAGGCACAGACTGTAAAGAATTGCTTACTTTTAAGGAAAATGAGATTTTCTTCAAGGGTGAGCCGTTTGACGGAGAAGTAATTTATACAGGAGCGTTAGATGAATTGTTTGACTGCCGGTTCGGCAGACTTCCATATCGTTCTTTAGATTTTAGATTTGAACATTTGGATAGGGATTCTTATCAGGGACACAGTGTGGTAAATTACACGGTAAGTGAAGATTTTACACGTATTACAGAGTTTAAGTATCTGACAGGACAGTTAGATGCAAAAGGAACGACAATCGTGAGAGAGTATCCATTTGCCTATACGGGTGCAGAAGGTGAGATTCCATATTATGCAATTATGAACGATGAGAATAATGCGCTTTATGAGCGTTATAAAGCGTTGGTAGCAGGATATGAGAAATTCCATTTACTTGGCCGACTGGCGGAGTATAAATATTACAATATTGACGCAATGGCAAAAAAAGCCTTTGAGCTTGTGGAGGTTATGAAATAATGAAATTATTAACATTTGCGATTCCATGTTACAATTCAGCTGCTTATATGGAGAAGTGTATCGAATCACTTCTTCCGGGTGGAGAAGATGTAGAGATTATTGTGGTAAATGATGGCTCTACCAAAGATAACACAGCAGAAATTGCAGACAGATATGCGGAGAAATATCCTACAATTGTCAAAGCCGTTCATCAGGAAAACGGTGGACATGGAGAAGCTGTAAATGCAGGTATCCGTAATGCTACCGGTCTTTACTTTAAAGTTGTAGACAGTGATGACTGGGTAGACCGGGAAGCATATATGAAAGTTTTAGCGACATTAAAAGAGCTGGTAGCCGGTGAAACTACATTGGATATGCTCATTTCTAATTATGTTTACGAAAAAGAGGGCGCAAAACATAAGAAAGTAATGCGTTACAGTGCTGTTCCGGCTAATAAAATGATTAGCTGGAAAGATACCCGGTTTTTTAAAGGACAGTATATCCTGATGCATTCCGTTATTTATCGTACCCAGTTACTTAGAGACTGTGGATTAGAACTTCCAAAACATACATTTTATGTGGATAACATTTATGTATATAAACCACTTCCGAGTGTAAGAAATATGTATTATCTGGATGTGGATTTCTATCGTTATTTTATCGGAAGAGATGACCAGTCTGTCAATGAAAAGGTTATGATTAGCCGTATTGACCAGCAGATTAAGGTAAATAAAATTATGGTAGAAGCGTTTGATTTGTGGAAGATTTCCGATAAGAAGCTTCGTAAGTATATGTTTAATTACTTAGAGATTATCACTGTGGTTTCTACGATTATGCTGATTCGTTCCGGAACAGAGGTAAATTTACAAAAGAAGCGTGATTTGTGGAAATATATTAAGGAATATGACATTCGCTTATTCCATCGGTTAAGAAATGGCATTTTAGGGAATGCTATGAATTTACCGGGTAAAACGGGTAGAAAAATTTCTGTGACCGCGTATAAAATTTCGCAGAAGGTAGTAGGATTTAATTAAGGACTATTCAGAACTCACTTCAGAATAGTTACAAATACAAAAGATAGATTTTGTAAGGAGTCGATCATGTATAAAAAAGAGAAGCGAAGCTGGATGAAGCATCTGGACTTTACAGTCATGGATATTGTATTGCTTCAGGCAGCGTTCCTTTTGTCATATGCGATTCGTTTTGAGTTCACATGGGCTTATAATGTAGAACTTTATCGATATCTGGCATTTGTGATAGTGCTGATTCAAATATGCATTATCTTTTTTACAGAACCATATAAGAACATCCTGCGAAGAGATAAGGTGCAGGAGTTTAAGGCTGTTGTAGGTCAATGTACAATGGCATTTCTTGGCATTGTTCTTTTTATGTACGCAACCAAACAGTCAGTGATATATTCCAGACAGTTGCTTTTTGGTTTTTGGGGATTAGCTATGGTGCTTTCTTATATAGGTCATATTTTGTTGAAGATGTGGGTAAGAAAGTGTCTGGTAGATGATAAGAACCGTTCGATTATGCTGTTAGTAACTACAAATGATATGGTTGAGCAGTGTATTAAAAATTTTGAACAAACTCTTTATCGTAATTATGTAATAAAGGGAATTGTTATTACGGACAAGCCAAGACAAGGGGATGTGATTCGTCAGGTGCCTGTAGTGGCAAATGCAGATAACTTCATGGAATATATTCGGACGAATGTAGTAGATGAAGTGTTTATTAACGGAAATGATATCAATAGCAGCGAGGCATTGTCAGAAGAACTGCTTGAGATGGGCGTGACGGTGCATTTCAAATTGGCACATGATTCCAAGCTTATGCCGAATAAGGTTGTGGAAAAATGTGGACCGTATCTGGTGCTTACCTCCAGCATGTGTATTGCGACACCAAGGCAGTTGTTTATCAAACGTGCGATGGATATTGCAGGAAGTCTGGTCGGGCTTGTAATGGCAGGAATTGCATTATTAATTTTTGCACCGATTATTAAGAAACAGTCTCCGGGACCGATATTCTTTACACAAACCCGTGTCGGTAAAAATGGCAGAAAGTTTAAGATTTATAAATTCCGTTCTATGTATATGGACGCAGAAGAACGGAAAAAAGAGCTGATGGCACAGAATGAGATGCAGGGACTTATGTTCAAAATGGAAGATGATCCGCGTATTTTCCCGATTGGAAAGTTTATGAGAAAATATTCGATTGATGAACTTCCGCAATTCTTTAATGTATTAAGAGGTGACATGAGTTTGGTGGGAACCAGACCGCCGACATTAGATGAATTTGAGCAGTATGAAGCGCATCATCGTGCGAGACTCGGCAATAAACCGGGCTTGACCGGTATGTGGCAGGTTAGCGGCAGAAGTAAGATTACCGATTTTGAAGAAATAGTGAGTCTGGATACAGCATATATTTCGAATTGGAATCTTGCTATGGATGTACGTATTTTATTTAAGACAGTAAAGGTAGTGCTTTTAGGAAGAGGCGCAGAATAACAGGTTTTTAGAATGAAAGATTTATCGATTACAATTGTGTCATATCATGACGAAGAAGATGTGAAAAAAGCAGTGGATTCGATTGAAGCACACACACCTAAGAGTATCAGCAAGCAGATTTATATCGTGGATAACGCAGAAGCATCGGATAGCAAAGAAAATGCAGGTATGAGTGCATTCAAAGAGCTTACACAGAAGTATGAGGATGTGATTTATCTGTCGACAGGCGAGAATCTTGGTTTTGGCTGTGGACACAATTATGTGTTAGAACAGTTGGATTCGAAATATCATGCGATAGTGAACCCGGATATTATTTTTGAAGAAGACGTTTTTTCGAAATTACTGGCGTTTATGGAAGATGAAAAGATTGGCATGTGTGTACCGCGACTGGTGGACGAAGAAGGAACACTTCTGGCGGTGTACCGCAGAGATTTGACGGTATGGGATATGTTTATCCGTATGTTTTTAAAAGGGGCATTTAAAAAGAGACAAGCCTATCATACGATGCAGGATGCAGATTATACGAAACCATTCCATGTGCCGTTTGCGCAAGGCAGTTTTTTGGTGATTCGCACGGATTTGTTCAAACAACTGAGAGGATTTGATGAACGTTTCTTTTTGTATATGGAAGATGCAGATTTGTGTAAGCGTGTAAATCAAGTGTCTTGTTTGTGTTATTGTCCGGATGCTACGGTGATACATAAGTGGAAAAAAGGTTCTCACAAAAGCGGTAAGTTGTTTAAACTGCATGTGAAGTCTATGTTTTCTTATTTTTGCAAGTGGGGCTGGCGTTAGCACCCAAATTAAGATGAAAGAGGTATGCTGCATTGAAACGTATTTCGGTTGCAATGGTTTCTTATCAGGGAGCAAAATATATAGAAGAGCAGTTGGAGTCAGTACTGGTAACACTTGGTGAAGCGGACGAAGTGGTTATCTCGGATGATGGCTCGACAGACGGTACAAGGGAAATACTTGCCCGTTATCAGGCGAGAGATGCCCGTGTACGTGTGCTTGATGGGCCGGGTGCCGGTGTAAAAGCTAATGTGGAGAATGCGTTACGGGCTTGTGAAGGTGCCTATATTTTTCTGGCGGACCAGGATGATATTTGGATGCCGGAAAAAGTAGAAAAGGTAATGGCTGAATTTGAAAAAAAAGGTGTAGGACTTGTAGTGCATGATGCAGTTGTGACAGACGGTGCATGTCAGGAAGTGATACTGGAATCATTCTATAGTCTGAAAGGCTCCGGTGCCGGTGTACTAAAAAATATTTGGAGAAATACATATATCGGTTGTTGTATGGCATTTAAACGTGAATTGTTAAAGAATGTATTGCCGATTCCGGATTATATTGAAATGCATGACCAGTGGATTGGTGTAATCAATGACCGGTTAAAGTGTGGAACAAGTTTTATTCCGGACAAGCTTATTAAATATAGACGACACGGCGACAATGCATCAGGGATGTCACATTATGGTATTGCACGTATGATACGTAACCGTGTTTGTTTTGTTTGGGCATTGGTGACTAGAAAATAAGGATTTCTGATGAAATCCTTATTTTTGTTGTCTGATGTGTGGCAGTGCATTAAAAAAGCTCTGTGGCAGGGAGAAGCCAAAAACAATACCGAACACAATAGAACCTGCAATGATGATTGTCTCAGCACCTTTTGCTGCAAAATGCTCCATTTCGTGCATAATAAAATAATACGAAGTATAATAAATGCCGGCTCCCGGAACTAAAGGGAAAATACCTGCAAGAAGGTATACCGTTACAGGGTGGCGTTCTATCGCTGCAAAAATACGGGACAGCAAAGTTAATGTGAAAGATGCTGCTATATTTGCAACGGCAATACCTGCGTTGCCGTTTAACAGGAGTAAATAAACCAGCCATCCGGCGGCACCGGTCAAACCGCAGAAAATTAACTGCCGTTTTGGTGCAGAGAATAAAACGGCAAAGGAGAGTGTAGCAAAAAAACATACAATAAACTGTATTATCATAAGATGACACCTCCCGGAAGATACTGATAAATTGTAATCATGGTACCAACACCCACTGCGATACAAAATGCGGTAAGCAGGGCATCCATTAAGTGAATGGTACCGGATACATAGTCGCCGTTGAATAAATCACGAATAGATGTGGTAAGGGCAATTCCGGGTACTAACGGCATAATGGCACCAATGATAATTTTATCATATAAAACAGGAAGCCCTAATGTCAAAAAAAACAGGCTTAAAGTGGTAACCAAACCACTGCCCAATATATTTGTAATAAACTTTGAGTTGGAATGTTTTTTAGAACCAATCAAAAATAGCTGCAACATGGCACCTAATATAAATGCAATCACACCATCTAATGCTGTACCGCCGAATAAATAAGCAAAACAGCCACTGCCTAATCCGCAGAAGAAAATCTGAACAACATTGGAAGCCATTGGAAGATGTTTGTACTCTGCAATACGCTCCCAAGCTTCTTTAATAGTGCATTCTTTTGCACAAAGCTCTCTGGAAAGTTGATTGAGAGCGACAACACGTCCAAGATGAACAGACCCAAGTGGAACATGCCGAATCATACTGCATGCATCGTCGGTGTGTTCATTGGCACTGGCAAAAATGCCGTTTGACAATACATAAACATCGCAGTCTTTTATGTCATAAGCTTTTAAAATATGCATAACAGTATCTTCTACACGGTATACCTCAGCTCCGTTTCGCAAAAGCAGGTCACCGATTTCTACCGCTAAAGTCAATACTTCTCTTGTTTTAGCCATAATAATCCTCGCATTAAAATTTTATCAAAACAAACGTACCATGTTTTAGAACAAAAAGCAATTAGTACGGGTATATTTTTTGCAAAGCTGGACATAATGAAGAATAGAAAAATATGGAATCAGATGTAAAGGACAGAAATGGGAAAGGAAGAAAAATGAGCGTGGGAAAATATCGGTTATATCTTTTGTTAATTGTGTTGGTGGCGATGATTGCCGGGGCATTAGCATACTTTTCTTATACAAAAGAGGAAAAATCTTACAGGGATGGAACGTTGGTGCAAAATATGTATGTAGTTGAGGAGCAATTGAGTTGAGAGAATGTACGATTTACATTAAAATTGACCGTAATATCTGTGTGAATCAAGCAAAGGTGTTACTTTCTGACATTGGTAAAATTGAGTGTGAGAGACAGGATATTTTGCGGAAAGCAAAGAATATCGTAGTGCATAATTTTAACCAGCCGCTAAAGGATGGAAGTCATCATAATACCATTTCTATGTCGGTCTTGAAAATCATTCAGTTAATACATGACGTAAGCCCGGGAAGCCTGATTATTAACGAAGGGGAAACGGATTTTGTTATAGAATACCAAAGGCGGCCACAGAAAAATCAGTGGATGGATAAGTTAAAGACCATATTGCTGTGCATTATTATATTTTTTGGTTCTTCATTCAGTATTATTGCGTTTAACAATGATATCAGCGTTGTTAAATCGTTTGACCAGTTTTATGCGCATGTGATGGGAATGGAACCGGAGGGTGTAACAGTGCTGGAAGTATGTTATTGTATCGGGCTTGCAGTAGGCATAACGGTATTTTTTAACCATGTCGGAACAAAGAAAATTACGCATGACCCGACTCCTTTACAAGTAGAAATGCGCAAATACGAAAAGGATTTGGATTCGACGTTCATCGAGAATGCGGGCAGAAAGGAACACAATATAGATGTGGATTAAAACGTTATTCCTGATGTTCTGTGGTCTTGCATCCGGAGTGGGGATTGCGGCAGGAACATTTGGATTTATTATGATTGTAGGTGTTGTGCCGCGGCTGGTTGGAAAGTGTCATCGGGCAGCAGGTACGATGTTGTTTGAAAATGCAATTATTTTGGGAGCTGTCTTTGGGTGTGTCTGTTCCGTGTTCCCGGATATCCGCCTTCCTTTTGGTAATCTGATGTTACTGGTTTTTGGACTTAGTGCGGGGATTTTTGTGGGGTGTCTGGCTCTCGCGCTGGCAGAGATTTTGGATACCTATCCAATCCTCTTTCGCAGACTTCATATTAAGCAAGGTCTGTTTTGGGTGATTTTGTCAGTGGCACTGGGAAAAATGATTGGAGCTTTTTATTATTTTTTGTTTATGCAATGAGATTTGACTTGTGAGGCGTTGTGTCATACAATGGTATCATTTGGAGGAAGAGCGTATGACAACATCCATTGCGAGACAAAGTGTGATAATTAAATGTAATATGCAGCGTGCATATATATTAGGAAATTATGAATTTTATTATGCGGCGGGTCTGGCCGGCAAATTATTTGGTTTTGACATACCGGACGAAGCACAGCCGGAGGAATTGGCGGAGCTTTTAAGCAACACATTGGAAAATGTGCAGGCAAAGAGTGAACAAGAGTCCTATCTGGTGTCTATTTTAAAAGAATTTGTGCCGGAAATGCGGTATGATGAACAGATGAAAGAATTACTGATTTGGGGAAAAACGGAAGCCTGCCCATGGCAGGTCTCTGTTTCATAGAGAAAAAATTTCAGAACCTGCATGAAATGCCCGAAAATTTACATACTAATTAGTAAAAAAGGAGGCATTTTTATGGCAGAAAATACGCAGGAACGGAAACAGAAACAGCAGGAAAAATATAATGAATATGTAAAACAGGTAACACCGACACATAATCTGTGGATAAATATGGCGAAGGCATTTGTAACGGGGGGAATAATTTGTGTGGTAGGACAGATTATTTTGAATACATGCTCGGGCTATGGGCTTGATAAGACTACTTCCGGCAGCTGGTGTTGTTTGATTTTAATATTATTTAGTGTTTTGTTGACCGGCTTTAATATTTATCCGTCTTTGGCAAATTGGGGTGGTGCAGGTGCGCTAGTGCCGATTACCGGTTTTGCTAATGGTGTTGCATCTTGTGCGATCGAATTCCAAAAAGAGGGACAGGTGTTTGGAATCGGGTGCCAGATTTTCCGGATTGCGGGACCGGTGATTTTGTATGGAATTTTTAGCAGCTGGGTGCTGGGGCTGATTTATTGGATTATGAAATGTATGGGAGTGGCGTAAGCCACTCCTTTAGTGAATGGAAAAAATAAAAGAATAAAACTGGCAAAAATAGCTGAATATAAATAATGAAAATGGCTGAATAAAATTGACGAAAATAACTGAATAAAACTAGCGAAAAAATATGAATTACACTTGACGGATAAGAAAAGAATGATACAATGGAGTAAAAATAGGAGGTGAAGTTAATGCTAACGCCTAATGGATATAAAGAACGGTTGATAGATAAAAAAATAGAGGAATACATGAAAGGTTTCGGAGCAGTATGTGTAGAGGGACCCAAATGGTGTGGAAAGACATGGACATCCTTGAATCATGCGAATAGTGTGTGTTATATAGCCTCTCCAGCAAATAATTTTCAAAATCGTACTATGGCAGAATTGAGCCCGGACTTAGTGTTGAAGGGGGAAGTACCAAGATTGATCGATGAATGGCAGGAAGTTCCGGCAATTTGGGATGCTGTGAGATTTGAAGTGGATAAAGATACAAGCAAGGGAAAAATTGTATTAACCGGATCATCTACACCAAAAAGAAAAGGAATTTTACACAGTGGTGCCGGAAGAATAGGAAGAATCCGAATGAATACGATGAGTTTATTTGAAACAGGTGATTCTTCAGGAGCCATTTCCCTTAAAGAAATGTTTGAAAAGGATTTACAGCCTGTTGTTACAGGCGAAGTGAAATTAGACCAATTGATTTATTATGTTGTTCGAGGCGGATGGCCGGGAAATATGGAAGTTGATATAGAAACAGCAAAAAATCTTCCAACAGAATACCTTAAGGCAGTAATAGAAGATGATATGTATAATACGGATGGAATTAAACGAGATTTTAGAAAAGTAAAATCACTATTGCATTCGCTTGGAAGAAATGAAAGTACGATTGTTTCTAATAATACATTAAGAAAAGACATGATGACTTATGACGAGATGGGAATTGATTCAAATACAATTGCTGAATATTTAGACGTTTTTGAACGTTTATTTTTGTTGGATGACCAACCAGCGTTCGCAGCAAATTTACGTTCTTCAAGAAGGGTGTTAAAATCACCAAAACGTCATTTTTGTGATGTATCACTAGCTGTTGCTGCGTTAGAAGCAACTCCAGAAATGCTATTAAACGATTTGCATACATTTGGATTTTTATTCGAAGCTTTATGTGAACACGATTTGAAAATTTATGCCGAAAACAACGGTGGAAAGTTGTTTCATTATCGCGATGAAAAAAATAATGAAATTGATGCAGTTGTTGAGATGCCGGATGGGAAATGGGGGGCATTTGAAATTAAATTAGGAGCAAATCAAATTGAGAATGCAGCGAAAGAATTATTGAAAATGAAAGAGATTATGGGGAAAGAAGGGACGGAACCGAGTCTTTTGTGTGTTATTTGTGGAATGACAAATATGGCATATACCAGAGATGATGGTGTGAGCGTAGTTCCGATTACTGCGCTAAAAGCTTGATTGCTTGGAGCGTTGAATGTGCCTTCTGGAATCACATTTATATGGACTAAAAGCCACAAAAAATGATAAGAATAAAAATTTAAATATTATCCAATCCAATAGGCATAAAGCGGATGATTCTTTGCAGACTATGAAAAATGTGATTTGGTTGAGATGGCAAGAGAAAAAGGTGTGCCGGGAATTTCAGGAAAAAATAAAAATCAGGTTATTGAAAAGTTGTACACGTTTATGATGGATGAGGCAGAAATAAAGAAATATTTCTATTGTATGAGTGTTGACGTTAGAAGGGAGTTTCAAAAAGCGTTAAACTGAGTGAGCTTCTATGAATCGGATAATTCGGGACTTCTTACTAATTTGTATAAAGATGCATATATTGGTGTGCTGGAAGATGGGTGCATTATGATTTCGGAAGAAATGAGCCTTGTCCATGTGGTTCGGGAAAGAAATACAAAAATTGTTGTAGGAATAAAAAATAATTATCGTTACGATAGACTAGTATCGGGACTGTGAAGTGAAAATTTTATAGTTCCCGATAAAAAATTTTGTCCCTTAATTGACACTAGCCTATTGGATACTGGGAATTTTAGGAATATAATCTATACTTTTTTCGTGCTAAATGGTAAAATAATTATACGAATGAATACTTGGGAGGAAATATTGTGTCATTTAGTGAACAACAGAAAAGGGCGTTTTTAAAGGATATAGATTTATTTGTGCTGGATATGGATGGCACTTTTTATTTAGGAGACGTTATTTTAGAAGGTTCTTTGGATTTTTTGCAGAAAGTAAAGGATAGTGGAAAGCATTATATTTTCTTTACAAATAATTCTTCAAAATCTCCGGAGAACTATATTAATAAACTTGCAAAAATGAATTGCCGCATCGGGCGTGAGCAGATTATGACTTCCGGAGATGTGACGATTGAGTTTCTGAAGAGAAACCGTGCGGGGCAGACGGTCTATCTGGTTGGTACACCGGCATTGGAAGAGAGCTTTAGGGGAGCAGGAATTCCGTTAGTGACGGAGAATCCTGACATTGTAGTAATCGGATTTGACACTACACTTACCTATGAGAAGCTAGAGCGCGCATGCACATTTATTCGTAACGGAGCGGAATTTTTAGCAACGCATCTGGATATTAACTGCCCGACGGAAGAAGGTTTTATACCGGACTGTGGAGCGATGTGTGCACTGATTTCATTGTCTACGGCAAAGGAGCCGAAATATCTTGGGAAACCATTTAAAGAAACGATGGAGATGGTGCTTGCTAAAACCGGTTATAACAAGGAGAAAGTGGCATTTGTGGGAGACCGTATTTATACGGATGTTGCCACAGGTGTGAAAAATGGTGCAAAAGGAATTCTTGTATTATCCGGTGAGACAAAGCCGGAAGATGTAGAGAAGTCAGAGGTAAAACCGGATGTGATTTTTGACAGCATCGGAGAAATGGCGAAATATTTGTGATTAAAGAAAAGTTTGGGAAATGCAGAATATAAAGAACTCATGTAAAGAACGATTCGCACCGGTGGCAGATGCAGTTGATAAGCTGGTGCAGGATACAAAGAAAAAAAGAATTATCGTGGCGTTGGACGGTCGATGCGCGAGTGGAAAAACAACGCTGGGATTTTATTTGCAGGAGTTGTTTGATGCCAATCTGTTTCATATGGATGATTTCTTTTTACAGGGGAATCAGAGAACCGCGGAACGTTTGGCGGAAGTAGGCGGAAATGTGGATTATGAACGTTTTCAAAACGAAGTTTTAGAACCGCTTATGCACGGTGAGGCAGTGAATTATCGTCGCTTTAACTGTCACAATATGACAATTGATGAGAGTGTGGAGATTCCATACAAACGGATTAACATTATAGAAGGCTCTTATTGTATGAATCCTTATTTTGGAGATGTTTACGATTTGAAGGTGTTTACAGACATTGGAGAGGCGGAACAATTGGAGAACATAAGAATGCGGAATGGCGAAGAAAAAATGAAAGTTTTCAGAGAATGCTGGATTCCCAAAGAAGAGGCTTATTTTAAAAAGTTTCAGATTAAAGAACAGAGTGACATAGTTGTCGTCTTTTCGCAGAAATGAGGTTAGTGTGAAAAATCACATTGATATGCTGATTTTTCACACAGCTATTTGTGCCGCAGACGTCACAAAGTAGCATTTAGCGCAGAGCTGAATCTGAAATTCAGCTCGCGTTTCCTCCGACGCAAAGCGTCTGCGGAATGGAGGTTTTTATGAAAATTATGATAGCGTCGGACATTCATGGTTCGGCTTTTTATTGCAGAGAATTATTAGCGGCGTTTGAAAGAGAGCAGGCGGATAAACTATTACTACTGGGAGATATATTGTATCATGGACCGCGTAATGATTTGCCAAAGGAATATGCTCCGAAGGAAGTGATTACGCTGCTAAATGGGATGAAGAATAAAATTTTATGTGTCCGTGGAAATTGTGATACTGAGGTAGACCAAATGGTATTAGAATTTCCGATTTTGGCGGATTATTGTATTTTATATGCAGGAAAACGCATGATATATGCTACACATGGGCACGTTTATAATATGGCATCTTTACCTGCTTTACAGGCAGGAGATGTATTACTGCATGGGCATACACATATTCCGGCATGGACCCAATTCGGAGAGGATAATATATACTTAAATCCCGGTTCGGTGTCTATTCCAAAAGAGAACAGTGCACATAGTTATATGGTGCTTGAGGATGATAACGTGACTTGGAAGAATATGGATGGTGACGTATATCATAGTTTACAGTTATAATGAAAGAAAGCAGGATTTATCGCAGAGCTGAATCTGAAATTCAGCCCGCGTTTCCTCCGACGCAAAGCGTCTGCGGAATGGAGATTAGTATGGATATCAAAAGATTAAAAGACAATCAGATTCGATGTGCTTTGACGGAAGCTGAAATTGAAGAAATGGGATTTAGCATCGATGAGATTATTGGAAATGGTGAAATAACACAACGTTTTATGAAAGTGGTTTTAGAAAAAGTGGAGGAGCAGGAAGCTATCGATGTTGAACTGTTATCTCCAATGGTACGGGCAGAATTACTTCCGGACCATAGTATGGCCATTACTTTTGGAGGTATTACCGAAGAAGAGAAGAAGGGCATGTTTGGAAAAATTCTTGATATGATGAATCAGATGGCAGGTAAAGCAGGGGCATCTGTGGAATCAGCGGAGCAGGAACAGGCTGAGAGCATGGAATTTACATCATCCACGCTGTTGGCGTTAGAGTGCAGCAGTATTGAAGATGCAGTACGTATGAGTAAGCTGTTTTCAGGGAAAAATAAAATGCCGCAGAGTGGATTTTACAAGATGCAGGAAAAGTATTATCTTTTAATGGATTTTAAAGGCTTTTCAAAGCAGGAGATAAAACCGCTGGCATTTACAGCGGTGGAATATAATAACCGACGGATTGCTAATGCCGCAGGAATTGCATATATTAAGGAACATGGCAAATGCATTTTAGCAGAGGATGCCATCTTTAATTTAGCACAACTTTAGGCAGAAGCTTTTTAAACTAATGCAAAAATAAAGGCTGAGAGAAAAGGAAATACGTAAAATGACAAAAGAGCAGTACATAAAAATAACTGAGCCGTTAAGACGGGACCCGGAGAAAACGAAACGGGTGGTTAGTATGAATCAGATTCTGACCGGTGTGGTTTTTCTGGTGTATCCGCTTTATATTGCAGTACTGTATGGGGAGAAAGACCCAAAACTTTTGAAGGTGATTTTAGTGCCGGCGGTTTCATTTGTACTGATTACTGTTATTCGTAAAATTATCAATGCACCAAGACCATATGAGAAGTTTGGGATTCCACCGGTAATCGAGAAGGATACCAAGGGAAAATCTTTTCCGAGCCGACATGTTTTTTCAGTTTTTATAATCGCAGTGACTATTTTTTATTCGCATCCGGGGGCGGGCTTTTTAATTGGATTGATAGGTGTGGCTATGGCAGTTATCCGTGTACTCGGCGGAGTGCATGAAGTGCGGGATGTAGTGGCAGGTGCAGTTATCGGTCTGATTTGCGGAGTAGTGGGATTTTATATCATTTAAGAACACGAAGTATCTTTATTATGGCGTAGAGCGTTTGCGGTATGCACTTGGAGTAGTTCCGTAACGTCGTTTGAATGTCCGGTTAAAATAGGATAAGTTGTCATAACCTACTTCTTCTGAAATCGCTAAAATGGACGAGTCTGAAGATAGCAACAATCGTGATGCCATGGTGAGACGATATTCTCCCAGATAATCAATGAAAGAGGAACCCATGGTATTTTTAAAATATTTCATAAAGTGGGACTGACTTAAACCGACCTCAGCAGCTGCGTCTGCAATGGTGATTTTATGCATATAGTTATTTTCAATATATTTCAAAATACGTTTCAATTTTTCTAAAGATTTGTTGTCTTTCTGTTCCACAACGGTGTCGGAGCATTTTTCAATTAAAATATAAAAGAGCATAAAAAGCTGACCTTTCAGAAAAAGCTGATAGCCTTTCGGGAAGGTCTTTCGTATTTCGTCGTTGGCATCGATGCATGCGGCGATTTCATGGTAGAAAGGGTCTGCCGGTGCATAAAGAGTAGGAAGTGCAATTTTTCCTGCTAACAAGGGAAGCAGGAAATCCGTATTGCAGGCATCTGCGGTTTTAGAAATGAGAATATTCGGATGAAAAATAATATTCTCATATTCCATGGAGCAATCGGTTAGCTGTTCGATTGAGTGCAATTGTCCCGGAATAATCAGTACAATCGTTCCTGCATCGACTACATACC
>CAYMTX010000027.1:0-21623 GCA_964393475.1 uncultured Roseburia sp.
ATTTAGTTTTATAATGTTCTGCTGCACCGGCTGCTCTCCCGGCACATACGGAACCACTTTTCTTACGTTATTTTCCCAGTTTTCCATATGCTTCTCTTTTCCCTAATCTTCTATAGATTATAATCTGTCGCCAATTTTTCAAACGCCGGTAGTGAACGTTCAATCATTTCATAAGATACACAATACGCGAGTCTTACATACCCCGGGCATCCAAAAGCACTTCCCTTAACCATTAAAAGATGATATTTCTTACCTGCTGCCACGAATTCTTCTTCGTTAGCAACCGGAGATTTTACCCAAAGATAAAAAGCACCTTCCGGCTTAACACAAGTAAATCCAAATTTGGTCAGACTCTCATATAACAATTTTCGGTTTCTGTCATAAAATGCCACGTCTGTCGGCTCTTCCAAACATTTTGCCACTGCTTTCTGCATCAATGATGGTGCATTTACAAAGCCCAGTGTGCGGTTGGAAATCTCAATCCCGCGAAGCAAATCTTCTGCATCTGATGCCTCATTCGGCACTACCACATAACCAATACGCTCCCCTGGAAGTGACAACGATTTACTAAAAGAATAGCCAACAATCGTATTCTTATAATATTTTGTCAAAAAATCTTCTCTTGCGCCGTCATATACCAATTCGCGATATGGTTCATCCGATACCAGATAAATGTCATGACCGATTTCCTGCTGCTTTTTTTCTAAAATCGCCGCTATTGCCTGCATCGTATCCGGACTATAAACCACACCGGTCGGATTATTCGGTGTATTAATCAGTACAGCTTTTGTTTTCTCCGTGATTTTTGCTTCCAAATCTTTTAAATCCGGCTGAAAATTCGCCAAATTTGGTTGTACCGTTACAAGCACGGCATCAAAATTTGCCACATACTGTTTGTACTCACCAAAAAACGGTGCAAACGTAATCACTTCATCCTGCGGGTCTAAAATCGTTTTAAAAATAATATTAAGACCACCTGCTGCACCTACTGTCATCACAACATTATGAAAATCAAATTCTGTACCAAATCGTTTATTCAAATTATCTGCAATCGCCTGTCGCACTTCGGGATAACCGGAATTAGACATATAACCATGTAACTCTAATGCTGCATTGTCATCTTCTAATGCCTGCTTTGCTAATTCACTCACCACATCATTAAACGCTTTTGGTGCAGGTGTCGCCGGATTGCCCAACGAAAAATCGTATACATTTTCGGCACCATATTTTTCTGACATTTCTTTTCCTTCTATGAACATTGCACGGATTGCCGAACTTCCTGCCAATGCAGTCTGAATTTTCTTTGAAATCATACAAAACACTCCCTTTTACTTTATCGCTTTATTGCATCAAACTATTTATATTTACTTTACATCATTCTGACAAAAAAGTAAAGAGGTAACGATTCATCTTAACAGATTCTCGGAAGCCCCTCTCCCTGAAGTACCTCTAAGTTCCGAAGTCCGCCGATTCTCGTCTCCAAATACAGTTTTCCCGGCTCTTCTGCTGTCACAATTCCTGCAATTACCGCATCCTGTCCGTATTTTGCATTTTTCATTGCGGCAAGTGCCGTTTCTTGCTCCTTTGCAGGAACAATCGCCACTAATTTTCCCTCGTTTCCCATATAAAGCGGGTCAAGCCCCAGCAATCCGCAAAAGTCCCGTACCTGTGCGGTTACCGGCAATGTGTCCTCACGAAGCGTAATCGTCGTTTGTGAAGTCTGTGCAAGCTCCTTTAAGACCGTCGCAAGTCCGCCTCTTGTCACATCTCGCATCGCATGCACATCTACACCTGCTGCAAAAAGTGCCTCTACTATCTCTCCCAAAGGCGCATTATCACTTTCAATACGATTGCTGATTCCCATTCGGCTGGACAAAATTGCTGCATGATGGTCTCCCAGATTTCCTGAAATGAGCACGACGTCACCTTCCTGTACACGTCCTGCCGATACTTCTCTGCCTGTCGGAACAAATCCTACTCCCGTTGTATTGATGTAACATTCTCCCGCTCCGGTTACGACTTTTGTATCACCTGCAACAATTTCTACTCCGGCTTCTCTGGCAGTCTCTGCCATCGCATGTACGATTTCCTTTAAAACGGATACTTCCATTCCTTCCTGCAAAATAAATCCGCAGGTAATATACTTCGGTTTTGCCCCACGCATTAACAAATCGTTGACTGTACCACAGATGCAAAGTCTTCCGATGTTCCCGCCCGGATAACACATCGGTGTTACCACAAAACTGTCCGTTGTCACTGCAATCGTATCACTTCCTGCTACAACTGCACTGTCCTCCATCTGATTTAATGTATCATTTGAAAATTCTTTTGCAAAAATTGCTCCAATCAGTTCACTCGTGGCTGCACCGCCGCTTCCGTGAACCATACTGATTCTATCTTCCATGTATTCTTCTCTCCCTTCAATTGCCACCAGCGATTCAACCATATCTATTACAGTAATTCCTGCACATCCTCGCCCTTTCCGCACAGCCTGACAGTTCTTGTCAGGCTTGCGTATGATATGCACTATGACAACTTCCTTCTTCCGACACCATGCAGGCTCCCTGCGGGGTCAGCGGTTTACACACTTTTCCAAAAAGCGGGCATTCCTGCGGGGTCATTTTTCCCATCAGAATCTTATCACAACAACATGCTTTATTTTTTTTATTATCTTCCTGTAATTCTCTGCTTCCCGCGTCATATACCGCATATTCAGGTCTTAACACCCGTCCGGTACCGGAAATCATTCCCATACCACGCCATACGGCATCTGCCGTCATAAAATATTTTTCTGTCAGCATTTGCGCTTTTCGGTTTCCTTCCGCAGTCACGACCTTCGGGTAAAAATTCATTACCTGCGCTCCGCACTTATGTTCGCCCGGTTCCCCGGTCTGCGTCCGGATACGTATTACGTCCGATACAATTCCGTACAAAGCATACAAAATCTCTTCTCCTTCAAATCCACTGACTGCAAACGGTATCTGATACTTTTCTGCAAGCGGTTTAAAAACCTCACTTCCCGTCACTGCCGCCACATGCCCCGGTGCTAAAAAACCGTCAATTTGCGCCCCTTCACGGCACAAATAGTCAATCACTCCCGGCATCGCCTTTAATGCAGTTAAAAGCTTTACATTTGTTAAGCCTTTTTCAATGATTTCCTCCATCAAAAGTGCATAGACAGGGGTCGTTGTTTCAAATCCCACTGCTGCAAATACATACGTTGTTTCCGGATTTTGCTCTGCCATTTTGATAATATCCATTGGCGAATACACCATGACCGCCCGTGCGCCAAGTCCTGCCGCTTCGTTCAAAGACGTTTTACTTCCCGGTATACGGAGCATATCCCCAAACGTTACCACACAGGTATCAGGTGTCATGGCAAGCTCCACCAGACGGTCAGCATAAGCAGTCGGTGTTACACATACCGGACAGCCCGGTCCGGATAAAAGTTTGATTTTTTGCGATAACATTCCGCGTATTCCGTTTTTGGAAATCGCCGCAGTATGACTTCCGCAGACCTCCATAATATTAATCTGAGGTCCGTCATATTCTTTCAAAAAACGCTTTACTTCCTGAAAATTCATTTATGAAAAGCCTCCCACATCTTCCATAAGTTCCGTGAGACTCTCTGCCTCTTCCGATGACACCTTCTGCAAAATACAGCCGGCATGTACCAGTACATAATCACCCGGCTTTATATCCACAAGCCCCATTCGTGCTGTAACCAGATTTCCATTGAAATCCACAACTGCATCCTTTTCCTTTATCTCTACTACCTTTCCCGGTAATGCTACACACATAAACTCTTACCTCCGTTTCTTCTATTATCCCTTTCATCGAATCCTTCCGTACTTCCTAATTATACTTTCTGTCATTTTATTGCATCAACCATATCTGCCCTAATGCAATTCCGCCATCGCCGCACGGTACTTTTTCATTCGTATACACTTCTTGTCCACATTTCTCTAAACCTTCGGCTGTCTCTGTCAACAATATACGGTTTATAAAGCTGCCACCGCTCAAAACCGTCTGACTGCAATGATACTCCCTGCTGCACATATCTGCCATAGACACCATTGCTTCAGCCACTGCATGATGAAACAAATATGCAAGTATCTCATCTGTATTCTGTCCGGAAATCTGCTTCGCACGGTACACTGTCCGCAATTCTTCTAAATCCGCAAGCAGTTTCAGACTATCCACAATCCAAATACCATCCTGCTTTGTTATCTGTACGACCGGCATTTCTTTTCGTATTCTGTCCCTGTATTCTGCTGTCTGCTTCCTTATATATGCAAGTCCCCGATGCGCCGCCTGCTCAAGTAAAATTGCACATTCCCCTTCATAAGAATTATAATGACAGATATCCAGCAATGCACTGACCGCATCGAACAATCGTCCCATAGAAGAAGAAATGACTGTATTCAGATTCTGCTTCCATGCAGCTTCTAATATCTGCCATTCCGCTTCCTGCGTACATCTCTTTTGTTCTATTCGCAGTCCACACTCTTTTGCTGCCATCCGGTAAGAAAAAAGCGTCTTATCCGCATCCCTTGCTCCTGCATCACCGCCCAGCAGTTTTACCGAAGCAAAGTGTCCAACCCGCTTCATCTTTTCTGTTCCGGTCAAGCTGTCATCAAAAAAGAAAATTTCACTGCCCCATATCGTGCCGTCTGTTCCATACCCTGTTCCGTCACATACAATTCCAAGACCTTTTCCTTTTAACTTATGCTCCGCAATCACAGAAGCCGCATGTGCCATATGATGCTGTACTTTTCTCTCAGTTCCCCGCGCTGACACATATGCCGGATGCAAATCTCCCACTAAAAGTTCCGGTGAAATCTCCAGCAAATTTTCCATCCGCTCAATCGTCAGTTCCCTTTGGCGCATACAGGCTACCTCTTCCAAATCTCCAAAATACTGGCTTAAATAAACCATCTTACCTCTGCCAAGCGCAAACACTGCTTTCAAATCACCGCCTGCTGCAAATGTATCTCTTTGTAACGGTTCTGCCAATTCTACCGGCTCCGGCACAAGTCCTCTTGCTCTCCGGATTATCTGGACAAACCTGCCGTTCACCTGATAAATCGAATCATCCAAAGGAGTTAAAATCTCTCTGTCATGCGTCAGCATCATATCCGGACAACCACTCTCCATCTGCTTTCGCACCTCTTCCTCATGAATCATAATCGGTTCACCGCCCCGATTTCCACTCGTCATAACAAGCGGTCCTGTCTCCTCTAAGAGCAAAATCTGCAACGGATTACACGGGAGCAATGCCCCAATCCGGTCGCTTTCTCCGCAGATTTCCGGTACAAAATCCTTTTTCTTTGTCAATAAAACAATCGGACGCGCTGCGGAAAGCAATAATTCTTCTTCTTTGTCGTTTACCTCGCAAAACCTCCGAACCGCTTCCATATCCGGAAACATCACCGCAAAAGGTTTCTTATCACGGTGCTTCCATTCCCTCAGGCGCACCGCCGCCTTACTGCTCCATGGTGAAAACGCAAAATGAAATCCGCCGATGTCTCTGATTGCCACTATTTTATCGTTTTGTAATGCTTCTGCTGCCTCATATATAATCTTATTTGTATGTATTCTTCTTTCTTCTGTACCTATTTTATCAAATAGCTGTTCTGATTCATTCCTTATAAGCCGTAATGTCGGTCCGCAGTCATGACATGCAATTGTCTGTGCATGCCTCCGGATATTCCCTTTTTGGTTATACTCTTCACGACAGCGAGCGCACATCGGAAAAGCCCCCATTGTAATACTTTCTCTGTCATACGGCACTGCCTTTTGTATCGAGTAACGTGGTCCACATGCTGTACAACTGATAAACGGATAACGGTATCTGCGATTCTTCTTATCAAAAAGCTCCGCCCTGCAGCGGTCACACGTTGGAAAATCTGTCGGAAGCAGGCGTACACTTTCCCTGCCCGCACTGCTTTCTACAATGTGAAACCTTTGCTGTCCGGTTTCGCAAACTGTTTCATAGCGTGCGGATACATTCTTCTCTGTTATTTCCTGCACTTCTATCGTATCAATTCTGCCAACTTTTCCGGATAACATTTTTAAGCGATGGAAAAATTTTTCCACCGCTTCTTCTTCTCCTTTGGCAATGATTTCTACCACACCGCCCATATTTTTCACTTGTCCTGCTATCTTGCATGTCTCTGCCAGTTCTGCAACTGTCGGCCGGAAGCCGACCCCCTGTACCAGACCTGTTACTGTTATCTTCTTTGCCTGCATAACACCAATCCCATTCCTTCTATGAAGGCACAAATGTACTAATCTGCCCGCACCGCCCAGCGCATTTTCGTTGATTTCGCACGACTATTTCGCGCACATTCTTCTGTGGAAGGACGAATCACATCCTTAGAAACCTCACTGTAGATTCCGGCCTTTTCCAGCTCCTTAAAAGAACGTTTTACCAAACGGTCTTCTCCTGAATGAAACGTTAAAATCGCCACTCTTCCGTTTGGTGCCAGTACCTCCGGTAATTTTTCCAGAAATGCATACAATACTTCAAATTCACTGTTTACATCAATACGTAATGCCTGAAAAGTTCTGGCGCAGGACTTTTTCACCGCCTCGTCCCGTTCTGCTTTCGGTACACGGCAGAGTGCTTCTGTAATCACTTCTTTTAGCTGTGTTGTCGTCTCGATTGCTTTGCCGTCCTTAAACCATTTCATCACCCGTGCCGCAATCTCATTCGCATACGGTTCATCGGAATTTTCCACCAGCATTCCAACCAGTTCTTCCTCCGTCACTTCCTTTAACCGTTCTGCTGCACTTACACCTTTTAACGGATTTAAGCGCAAATCCAGCGGACCTTCCGTTTTATAGGAAAATCCCCGTTCCGGGTTGTCAATCTGCATAGAAGATACGCCCAAATCCGCCAGAATAAAATCGAACTTCTTACCGGTGTCTTTTGTCACCATATCAATATCTGCAAAGTTCTGAAGGCGCACCGTCAGAATCTCTTCCCCGAATCCCTGATTTGCCAGACGTTCTTTTGTCTTTGCCGATTCAATCGGGTCTACATCAAGTGCGTAGATATGCCCCTGTCCTTCTAACTTTTGCAGCATTGCTTTCGTATGTCCGCCATAGCCAAGCGTAGCGTCCAGTCCTGTCTGTCCCGGCTTTATCTGTAGAAAATCTAAGATTTCCTGCACCATGATTGAAATATGCATTCCTGCCGGGGTACTTCCTTTGCGGATGACCTTCTCAATCGTATCTGCATACTTTTCCGGATTATGCTCTTTATATTTTTCTTTGTAACTTCTCGGATGTGTACCCGAATAACGGACACGACGCTTATGCTGCTGCTCTTTTTCCATCATTTTCTCTATTCCTTTTACACTTTTTATATTATATCTTACTGCCACTCATTGCGTCTGATATTTCTTCGCCAGTATATACGGTGGCAGGAATAACCCTCCCAGATACAAAACCAACAAAATAGAAACATCTGAAAACGGTCTGAATCTTGCAAACAATATACTGACCGGCAGATAGCATACCGGCAAAACAATCATTCCTACGGTTGACCACAGACGGAATGCCTTGACGATGTGTTTCCAATTGTAATTATTGAAACACACACCCGGTATATTCATATGCATGATACCATCCACATACACATTTATCTTATTTTCATCGTAATAGGAAGGCAGCCTCTCTTTCATAAAAAACCAAAAATATACTCCAAATAAAAGTCCCATTCCAAGCATCATAAAGAGTACATATAAATCCGGAAAAACAGACATGTGAAGTACCTCCTTAAAACGCACCATAAGAAATACTTCAACCAGCACTACTGCAACACTTCCAACGTAAATCCGGATATGCTCCTTCCTGCATTTTGGTCTTGTCACACTCTCTTCTTCGGACAGACCAATAACCTTCTTTACGAGATTATCCGCCTGCGCTACATCTAACGCATCGGCATGTTCCATTCTACGGCATTCCAGTAACTCTGTAACCGTCACACCCAGTAATTCTGCCAATGGTACAAGCAGCGTAATATCCGGCACACTATGCCCCGTTTCCCATTTACTGACCGCCTTATCCGAAATGTATAACCTGCCCGCCAGCTCCTTCTGTGTCATACCTTTGTCTTTGCGTAATTCTGCAATAAATACTCCAAATCTTTCCTTATCAATTTCATACATCTGCCGACACCTCACCTATATTTATTATATGGTTCTCTGCTCACACTCAATACTGCAACTTAAAAGCCCTTCCTTAAGTTATCTGTATTCTCTATGAACCTCAACCACCTTCAATTGTAGTGTCAAATGCAGGCGATACGCAACCTACCGTCAGTAGAGTGTAACTAAAAATCCGCCATACCAGGGTCTTTTCCCTAGTATAGCGGATTTAGCTTCAAATTACAACTGCCCTGCTGCTTTTACACTGTCTCTAAAAAGTCAATTGCCATCTCTTTTCCGGCATCGGTCGGATTCCCCGGTGTACCGCAATGCGGACAATTATATTGCAGCGGCTTCTTTACAAATAATTCATTACAATTCGGACAGCGAAGCATAACATCTGTCTTACGCACTGTCACTTCTGCACCTTCACACATCGTTCCGATGGAAGCTTCCTCAAAATATCCCTTTACTACTTCAAAAGAATATCCGGATGCTTCACCTATAACAAGCTGAATCTTTGTAACTTTGCTATGACCGCGCTCCCTGCAGTGCGCCTCTGCGTGTTCGATAATCTCTACCGCACCATGATATTCATGCATAACTATTTCTCCTCGTATTCCTATTCCATACTAATGCACTTCTTCGGACAACTGCTCTCACAAAGACCACAGCTTACACATGCATCTTTGGAAAGCTTCCAGCTTTTCTCTGCTCTGTCCACAGTAATTGCCCCCTGCGGACACTTCTTTGCACAAAGTGTACAATATACACAAACTTCCGTATCCGCCTGTGGAAATTTCTTCTTTTCTTCCACCGGCTTTTCATAAACAGCTTCTGCCTTATCTGCCATCGGCTCCTGATACCCCGGCACAATAGAAAGACACTTCTTCGGGCACTTTTCTGTACAATATCCACACTGAACACAGTCAAAACGATTGATTGTCCACTTTCCAGTCTTTCTATCTACAGTAATTGCACGTGACGGACAATTCATACTGCAAAGTCCGCAAAGAATACAATCCTCAATCTGAATTTCAATATGACCTCTGCTGCGCTCCGGATAAACGGCAGGTTCTGCCGGATAATTTTTGGTAACAGGTTTTGAGAAAAGGTTCTTTAACACTACTGTCTTAAAACTCATCAATGCCATTTTCCGTTCCCTCCTATCGCTCTGTACAACTGATACATGGATCAATTGTCAAAATTAAAAGCGGAACATCGGCAAGATCCGCACCCTTTAAGGTTTCTAACATACCCGGAAGGTTTGCAAAAGTAGGGGTACGTACTCTCATTCTGTCTAAGAACTTCGTTCCATTGGCTTTTACATAGTAAATTGCTTCACCTCTAGGCTGTTCCACACGCATAAAATATTCACCGTTTGGATTGCCTTTTACGATAGCAGAAATCTCGCCTGACGGAATTTTTCCAATCATCTGTCGAATCAAATCAATAGACTGGAAAATCTCTCTGATACGAACATCGCATCTTGCGAAGCTGTCTCCGATATCACTTGTAATTGGTTCAAATTCAAGATCCGGATATGCGCCGTAACCTCTGGTTCTCATATCCATCTTGATACCGCTGGCACGTGCAAAAGGTCCTGCTGCACCCAGATTATGCGCCTGTTCCTTTGTCATGATACCGACACCCTTTAATCTGGATTCAACCGTATAATCAAATAAAAATGTCTTTCGGATCGTCTTTAATTCTGCTTCCATTTCTTCGAATACAGTAAGCATTGTCTTTAACATTTCTGCGTCAATATCCTTTAACACACCGCCTACTTTATTCACAGAAAAAATACATCTTCCGCCGGTCGTCAATTCAAAAATATCCAATACTTTTTCTCTCATTCGCCAACACTGATAGAATAAACTTTCAAATCCAAACGCATCTGCCAGCAGTCCTAGCCATAACAGATGACTGTGGATACGTGACATTTCCGCCCAGATAGTACGAAGGTATTTTCCTCTGTCCGGTACTTCTACATTCATGACATTTTCCACTGCTTCACAATAACCCATACCATGCATAAAACTACAGATACCACAGGTACGTTCCACGATATATGTCATTTCATTAAAATCTTTTTTCTTTACAAGTCCTTCCAGACCCCTGTGCACAAAACCGATAGAAGGAATGGCTTCCACGATTTTTTCATCTTCGATTACAAGGTCGAGATGAATCGGTTCCGGTAAAACCGGATGCTGTGGTCCAAAAGGAATAATACTCTGTTTTCCCATAATTTCCTCCTATTTCAAAAATGGTGTTTCTTCACTGATACGATATAGTTTATTCTGATAATCCAAATGAATCATCTGAATATTTACACCAAATAATTCCTTCATTTCATTTTCATATAAAAATGCATACGGATAAAACTCTGTAATACTGCAAACCTCTGTATCCTTATCAATTACGAGACGGAGGTTGTGGTAAAGGTTTGTATCATCATCTGCAAAAGAATAACTCAGTTCTAATTTTTCATTTACATAAGCCGCACAAATCTGTGAAAGACGGCGTCCCATGTCTTTCTGCGCCATTACCTGTCCCAAAAGGTCTACCGGAGCAATTTCTTCGATTGTATTTGCCGGATTTTTAATTTCCATTACTTCTGCTCCTTTCTTGCTTCCTTTTTCTTCGCTTCCATTTCATCACTACGCTGCTGGAATAATTCTACTGCTTTTACCACACCATCAATAATTGCCTGTGGCCTTGCCGCACATCCAGGCACATAAATATCAACAGGAATTGTTGTATCTACACCGCCTAAAATATTGTAACATTCTTTGAAAACGCCACCGGTACATGCACAAACACCAACGGCTACCACTACCTTTGGCTTCGGCATCTGGTCATACAACTGTTTTACAACTGCCTGATTCTGCGTATTAATACCACCTGTAATCAGGAAAATGTCTGCCTGCATCGGGTCACCTGTATTGATAACACCGAAACGCTCCACATCATAAACAGGAGTCAAACAGGCTAATACTTCAATATCACATCCGTTACAGCTTGAGCCGTCATAATGCAGAAGCCACGGAGATTTCTTCACTTTTCCCATATTCTTCCTCCTATTTCGCAATCGTTAAAATAATCAGGTTTGTACCTGCTGCCAGCAATGTTACAAACCATGCCAGCTTAAACATTGTGTGCCATTTCACACGGGCAGAAGTATTGTCAATTAATATTTCAAGGAAGTACACCGCAAGTACTGCCACAACTGCCACAAGATAACTCCACGGATTCTCATTAATAAAGAATAACGCTACAACACCCATCAAAAATACAGTCTCATACCATTCAGAAATCTGAAAAAGTGCAAGGTTATCTGCACCCATCTCTGTTGTAATACCCTTTACCATTTCCTGATGCGGATGGTGTGAAGTACTCAGATCAAATGGTGATTTACGCATTTTGATTGTAAGAATAAATACAAAAGCAACAAAAAATCCCGGTGTCAGAAGAATCGGACTTATCTTTGACTGAATAATATCTGCCACATTAAAAGAACCTGTTGCCAGATAAAAACCTACACAAGTCAGCAACACAGCCGGTTCATAACTCATAATCTGCACCAGTTCACGTGAAGCCCCCAGATTACTGTATGGCGAATTCGTTACACAAGCCGCAAACAGTAAAAAAGTTGAGCCCGTAGATAAAATAAAGAAACAAAGTAATAAGTCACTTCCCGCAAAAAACATACAACCTGTAAACACTAAGGTCAGTATATAGGATAAAATCAAAAATGACTGTGCTGCATTTACGATAATAAACTGTTTTGAAAACAGTTTTCTCACATCATAGAATGGCTGGAAAACGGAAGGTCCGATTCTTCCCTGCATCCTAGCCGAAATCTTACGGTCTAAACCGCTTAATAAGCCACCTATTACAGGTGCTAATAAAAGATACGCGATAACGCCTATTACACGATATGTCATACTAAACGGCACCTCCAATTATCATAGCTAACATAGCAATCATAAAGACTGCAGAAATAATCTCACATGGTACCATCAGCTTTCGCTGTCCGAAAAACAGCTTAAAGTACCAGTTTGACATAAACAAATGCTTTGGTTCACCGAAAGAATCCACAAACTCTTTGTTATTTCCTACATTGATACCATTCATATAAGATAACTTCTTGCTTACATGGATATGCTCTGAATACTTAAATGCCAAAAACGGCACACAGAAAATACCGCATATAATAACAATCAGTAAATACAATACGGCTGTCGGCAATACAGAGGTTGCATGTCCGAACATTTCAAACAGAAGCGGTTCCACATATGTTGCTGATAAAACAGGGAACAGCAGGCATAATGCAATCATCAGTGTCGCATGAACAGAAAGCGAAATCAATTCATCCTTTTTCGTAATATCCTTCACTTTAATCGCGGTATCCGTAAAAGAAATCAGCTTTGTCATCCACTTTGTCCAGTAGAACATCGTTGTCGCACTACCATAGCAGATAAACAATACAAGCAGAATATTGCTTTCATCAACAGATGCCTTTAACGCTGACCATTTTGAAATCAGCATACCAAATGGTGCTAAAAACATTCCTGCAATACCGATAAACATAAACATTCCCAGTCTTGGCAGACGGTAAATCAAACCATGCATGTCCTCAATATCACGGCTGTGAAGTGAATTCTCAGTCGCACCCATATTCTGAAACAGTAATGATTTGGATACAGCATGGAAAATCATCAGAAATACACCTGCCCAGATTGTCTCTGCTGTACCTACACCTGCACATGCTACCATAAGTCCTAAGTTAGAAATCGTTGAAAAAGCCAGAACTTTTTTACCATCACTCTGTGCAATTGCCATAAATGATGCCGCAAAGAAAGTAAAGCCGCCGATAAAACTAATCATCAGACCGGTTGTCGTACCACACATCGCCGGTGCAAGACGGAACAATACATAAATTCCCGCTTTTACCATAGTTGCGCTATGTAATAATGCAGAAGACGGTGTCGGTGCAACCATCGCCCCCATCAGCCATGTTGAAAACGGCATCTGTGCAGCTTTCGCCAGTGCTGCTACTGCAATAAATGCAATTGGTATTGTAATGATTCCCTGCTCACCAAGTGAAATCATATAATGCATGGATAAATTTCCCTGTGTATAGGCCATCTGAAAAATTGCCAGTGCCAAAAGCACACCACCGAAAAGATTCATCCACAACGCACGGAAAGAATTAGCAATAGCCTCTTCCGTTCTTGTGTATCCAATCAGCAGGAACGAGCAGATACTCGTCATTTCCCAGAATAAATCAATCCACAATAAACTCTCGGATAAAACAAATCCAAACATCGCACCTAAGAATACGAATAATAACATAAAGAAATAATATCTTCTGTCCTCAAATTCTGTATGGTGATGATGGTATCCATGCATGTATCCGACTGCATAAATAACAATCAAACTACCGATTAAACCAACAATAACACACATCAGCATAGATAACCTGTCCACACGGATATGTGCAATTTCTGCAACTTTTGGTCCGTTCAGCTCCAAATGCACAATCATAAGCGTCGGAATAATCGACAACAAGCTAATAATTCTTCTTTTGTACTTAAAGCACAGATATGTCACTAAAAACATCAGTAACACTACTACCACTAACATCAACATATCAATTTGATGTGTATGATAGTATAACTCCATACTCTGACATCCACCCGCAATCCACTGTACTAGCATTGTCGCTGTCACTAACATAATCGTTCCTGCACTGGCGTATGCAATCACATTACGTACTTTATTTACACGAATTGTAAACATAAGTAAGGACACCACGAATGGAAAAATAATTAGAAAAGGTATTGTCCACATTTTCATACTCTCCTTCATTTTATATCATAACCGCATATATTTTAGTCCTTTTATATATACTTTGCAAGCGCAAAACAATAAATTTTGACAAATTTTTCACATCTTCATTCGTAGTTTTTTTATATTTGAAAATTTGGTCAAAATACGCGCATTCTCATACAAAAACAAGCAAAAACGAGAGTGTTCAACACCCTCGTTTTGACTTATCATTTTATGCATTTACCGCATCTACAAATCTAAGGAATGCCCTACGGCCCTCTTCTGTACATTTGTAAACACCCGCATCCAATAATACCTCGTTAAATACGAGGCCGATTTCGGTTTGGAGAATTTCATGAATATTGTCTTTGTCGACAACTTCATATTTAGGGAGGAACTCCTCTACCCAATCGGCATGTTTTTCTAACACTTCGTTTTTGCGAAGGTCAGCCCCGGATAAAATTGCATTCTCTAAAGCTGCAATTTCATCTTTCAATCTGGCCGGAAGCACGGCTAATCCCATTACTTCGATTAGTCCGATATTTTCTTTTTTAATGTTGTGTAATTTCTTATGCGGATGATATACACCAAGCGGATGTTCTTCTGTGGTAATATTATTACGAAGAACTAAATCCAATTCAAAGTCTGTGCCACGCCGTCTTGCAATAGGGGTAATAGTATTGTGTGGTTCACCAGCTGTCTCTGCAAAAATAAATGCATCCTCATCCGTATACCCTCTCCATGCAAGCAAAATCTTATCTGCAAGTTCAATTACACGTTCTTTTTGAACTCCACGCAAACGAATAACAGACATTGGCCATTTTACAATACCGGCATTTATATCTTCAAATCCTGCAAAGGAAACTTCTTTCTCTATCGGTGCTTTTGCCATGGCAAATTCATAGTTACCACCTTGAAAATGATCGTGACTTAAAATAGAACCACCTACGATTGGCAAATCTGCATTAGAACCTACAAAGTAATGTGGAAACTGTTCTACAAAATCCAGCAATTTTCCAAAGGTTGCACGTTCAATCTTCATCGGTGTATGTTGTGCATTAAACACAATACAGTGTTCATTGTAGTACACATATGGAGAATACTGAAAGAACCAGTCACTATTATTAATCGTTAACGGAATAATTCTATGATTCTGTCTCGCCGGATGATTTACACGTCCTGCATACCCTTCATTCTCCTGACAAAGTAAACATTTCGGATAACCACTCTGTTTTGCTAATTTTGCTGCTGCAATAGCCTTTGGGTCTTTTTCCGGTTTGGAAAGATTGACGGTAATATCTAAAGTTCCAAACTCAGTATCCGCAGTCCACTTCAAATCTTTTTTTATACGGTATCTGCGGATATAATCACTATTACAACTTAACTGATAATAGTAATCTGTAGCAGCCTTTGCCCCTTCAGTCTCTAAAAGTCCGGCAAATTTGGCACGCACTTCACTTGGACGCGGCATTAACATCCCCATAATCCTGGTATCAAATAAATCACGATATGTAATCGTATTGTCCTGTATCAGACCCTTCTCAGCCGCATAGTCAAGCATATCTTTTAAAAGTACTTCTAACCCTTCCACTGCACGCTCTTTCGTCAACGGTTCCTGCTTTGCATACTCTTCCAAAGCCTCATTTTCCAGCTCATCCAGCCGAAATAATTCCAACAAACGATTAATGGTATATACTTTATCTTCCGGCTCTACAAGCCCTGTCACCAGACCATATTCTACTAATTCTAAAATCCGCTTCTGAATCATAAGTCCTCCTTGTTTTTCGAAGAAAAATGCGACTGCTGATTAAGCCAGTTTAGTTGGTCCGGCTCCAATTTCAACTACATAGAAGTCTGCTGCATAACCGATTTTTGCTTCATAAGCTGCACCTACTTCTTTGATAAAAGTATCTACTGCTTCATCCTTTACAATACTTACCGTACAACCTCCGAAACCGGCACCGGTCATACGTGAACCTATAACTCCCTCTACTTTCCATGCCTCTTCTACTAAAGTATCTAATTCAATACCTGTTACCTCATAATCATCACGCAAAGAAACATGAGAAGCATTCATTAACTGTCCGAATAATATTACATCATTGTTCTTTAACGCTTCTACAGCTTTTATCGTTCTCTGGTTTTCGTAAACTGCATGTTTTGCACGTCTCTGTCTTACTTCACTCTTGATAGCATCCTTATTTGCTTCAAACTGCTCTTCTGTCAATTCTCCCAAACCACTAACTTCCATTACTTCCTGAAGTTCCGCTAATGCAGTCTCACATTCGCTTCTTCTTTCATTGTATTTTGAATCGCCCAGTCCACGTTTCTTATTACTGCAAGAAATAACGATTTTAGCATTTTCTAACTTAATTGGAGCATACTCAAACTGTAAAGTTGCTGTATCTAAGAAAATTGCATGTCCTTCTTTTCCCATAGCAATTGCAAACTGATCCATGATACCGCAGTTTACACCATTAAATTTATTCTCTGAATACTGTCCAATTAATGCTAAATCCTGATTGGTTACGTCAAATCCAAACATATCTTTCAAAATATATCCCGTCAGTACTTCTACTGATGCAGAAGAGGAAAGCCCGGAACCATTTGGAATATTACCAAACAATACAAGATCCATACCATATTCTATCTGCATTCCCTTCTCACCAAATGCCCACATAACTCCCTTTGGATAATTAGTCCAGTCTGCTTCCTTTTCTGGTTTCAAACCTTCCACAGAAGATTCAATAACCCCCAGATTTTCAAAGTTCAAAGAATAAAAACGAAGCTTTTTATCATTTCTTTTTCTTGCCACACCATATGTACCAATTGTCAATGCACAAGGGAAAACATGACCGGCATTGTAGTCTGTATGCTCACCAATCATATTTACACGGCCCGGTGCAAAATAAACACTAATTTCGCCTTCATCACCAAATAATTCTTTAAATTTTTCAAGTACGGATTCCCAAACCATAATTTGCCTCCTACATCAATTTTTCTAATTTCATTATAACTACAAGATTTTTCTTTTCAAGTAGCTCTTTGAAGTCTGCAACAAACAAGAAAAATCATGCAACAAAATTACATAAAAATGAGGACTACTAAAAAGTAGTCCCCACACTGAAAATCACGCAAAATTAATCCATAAATTAATCCACTTTTGCAATCTTATTCAACTCCGCATTAATTGCCAATAACTGCTCTTTTGTAACAGCCGGTGTATCACCGGTCTTCGGAAGCATACCTACCAGACGAAGAATGGTAAAGCTGCCCAGCATCTTCATCATTTCAGGGCTTGCCATACCGGCACCATTTTCTGCACCGCCCATTACTCCGCCGATAAACTTCGCAAAGATAGCCATACCTTCCGGTGCTTTCGTGATTTCTTTTAAACTGGAGTTCAGTGAAAGGTATCCTTCCACCTCTGTAATATCAAACCAGTTTAAGATTGCTCCCTGTTCTCTCAGTCTGTAAGCTTCATTAAAAGTGTCGACCTTCCGCAGGAGACTCTCGTCTCTGCACTCACCGGCTATAGCCACAAGTGTTGTCTCACCCTTGTTCGGTACTTCAAAATAGAAGAAATGATCTTCTGCTTTTACTTTTCCGATACTCTCACCATTTGCAAAGAGCTCTACTTCCGGAAGATTTGAATATACAGTCACCTTTGTCACATCTTCTACGCGGTCTGTATAACGTTTGCCACAAATATGCACAAACGGGTCATCAGATAACCATGCTTTGTAAGCATAGAACGAATCCTTCTTATATTTTCTGTCAAATGTCACAAGACCTTTATGGTTCTGTCCGTTTTCACCGCCTTCATTACGTGAATCTGCACCAAAGTCAAACATATTCCATACATGTGTAGCCCAGAGATATTTTCTTGTAAATAACTGCTTAATCAATTCTTCATGATAGTATGCCTGATATTCCTCTGTGTAATCTCCCTGTTTCGGATCAGATGTATGCCAGTTTAAAGCTTCACAACCGTATTCAGAACATCCAACCGGAATATTCGGATACGTTTCATGGAACTTATCAAACCAAGGACCATTATCACTTGTCTCACCGCCATACCAGCCGAAATAATGATTCCATGATACCACATCCGGAATCTGTACATATGGGTCATCCATCTTGCACATAGATACAATCGCAATTGTTGTTAATCTGGTCGGATCCATTTCATGACATAAATCATTTAAAATATTGTGATTTTCTAATAAATCATCACTGGAACCCTGCATACTGATTTCATTGGAAAGTCCCCAAACCACGATAGAAGGATGATTATAATTCTGTGTAATCAACTCTTTCATCTGAGAAATCGTATTCTCACGTGCGGTCGGCATATGCTGGGAAATATATGGAATTTCTGCCCAGATTACCATACCTCTTTCATCACAAAGGTCATAGAAGAACTGGTCATGCTGATAATGTGCCAGACGGATAGTCGTACAGCCCACTTCGCAGATTAAATCCATATCTTCAATATGATGCTCCGGCAACAGTGCATTACCGATACCCCATCTGTCCTGATGACGTGAAACACCACGTAACGGATATTCTTCGCCATTTAAAATAAATCCTCTTTCCGGATCAATTTCATAAGTACGGCAACCGATACGTGTATGAACAGCATCTAACTTTTCATCACCATCCACTAATACAACATCAACTGTATAAAGGTATGGGTCTTTTCTTCCGTGCCATAAATGAACATTCGGAATATTCATCACTGCCTTTTTCTCTGCAACTGCAGTCTTAGCTTCTGCTACGACATTTCCTTCTGCATCTTTTATTGTATAAACTAACTGCTGTCCCTCTTTTTCGCCTGTTACATATACTTCTACTTCTACGTTAGCATCTGTTCCGTCTACCCTTGGAGTAGCCTTCAAACCAGGGCCGCCATAATACTCTAAATCAAAATGAGACGCATTGACTGCAATAATGTTCACATCACGATATAATCCGCCATAGAACGTAAAGTCCGCCATCTGTGGATATACGGTCTGATTTGGTGCATTATCCACTTCCACTACAATAAGGTTCTCATCCTGTAATTCTTCTGTTACATTTACTCTCCATGTAGAATATCCGCCATCATGAGAGGCTACTTTTTTACCATTTACATAAACATTTGCAGAAGAATTTGCTCCGTTAAATTCTAAATAATACTGTTCTGCTTCCGGCAAATCGATTTTTTTAAGAGTCTTGGCATAATAAGCTGTACCACGGTACAAATCACTACCGCCGTCCTGACCGTCAATATCATTCCATGTATGCGGAAGTGTTACCCAGTACCATTTTTCAGGCATTGTTGCCGGAACTGCTGTTGCTTCTTTACTGAAAGCCCATTTTGTATTGAAATTAATAACCTGTCTCATTTTTATTACCTTCCTCCTTTTTTGTTACTTATAGCTTATCATACAAATACGTTACAATCTTTAGCCGTTTTTTAGAAAAACTTATACAATTTTTACTTTTTGATGTCTATAACGCAATTTTACCGCAGTCTGTATTAGACTGCGGTAAAATCTATTTCGCATCAAGACATATTTAACTTTGCTTTCACAATTCGAACAAGCGCTTCATTAATCTGTTCTTCACTCAATTTACCACTACGAACCGCTTCCAGTACACCTTCATATGCTTCCTTAAAGTTTTCCGGCATCAAAATAATATCTGCGCCTGCGGCTATCGCTGCAACTGCTGCATCCGCTGAATTATAAGAAGCAGTAATTGCTTTCTTATTCATTGCATCCGTCACTACAACCCCTTCAAACCCCATATCGCCTCGAAGTACCTGCATAATCATATATTCTGACAATGAACTTGGGAGCGTACTTCCCGTGATGCTTGGAACAGAAACATGCCCTACCATAATAAATTCCGCTTCTGCATCAATTGCAAGTTGGAATGGTACTAATTCAGATGTCTTTAATTCTTCTAACGTTTTATCTGTAGATACTGCACCCTCGGTACCATCGCCACCTGTACTTCCATAACCTGGGAAATATTTAACTACGCCAATAATATTATTTTCTGCAAGTCCATCTAATACGCTACAAACCATAGAACCTACCAACGCTCCATCCGTTCCGAAAGAACGTTTCTCCATTGCTGTATTGCCTTCGTTAGAAAGAACATCTGCAACAGGTGCAAAATTCATATTCATTCCAAGGTCATATAAGTAATTACCGATTGTCTGTCCTGCTTCATATGCCTTCTGATTATCTCCCGTTGCTCCGACTTCACTCATATTTTTGATATTATCTACATCAATTGGTGATTTGGATGCAATCACAGAAGCCTTGCCACCTTCTTCTGTAACACTTAAGAAAATCGGTAACGCAACTGTCTCTATACTCAATGTTTCCATATCTTTTAACATTTTCTGAGTCTGCTCTTTATTTTTAAAATTACCCTTTTCATAAACTAAACCACCAACCGGATATTCCGCATAGACACGTTTTGTCGTGTTACCAACTACAGTCGCACCATTTGTACCGGTTAATTTATCCGGTGTTACAATAAACATTTGAGCAACTTTCTGTTCCAACGACATCTGACTTACCACAGCTATCGCTTCTTCCGTTAATGGATCGATAATTGGTTCTTCCGTTTCAGGTGTTGCTGTCTCAGTCTCCGTTTGTGTCTCGGTTTCCGTCTGAGTATCCCGGACCGGTTCCTTTCTATCTTTTAACAAAAAGCTGAATGCCAAAACAATTACAATTATAAGTGCCACTACACCACAAACCAATCCCCCTAATAAGGTTATGGCATTCTTTGTATCTTGCTGACGTTTTAATTTTCTTTCCTCTTGTGTCATAAATTCACCTCATACATATTACATATATAATATCATTCGACATATTTTTACAAAAACAGTCACTATTATTCTATCAATTTTTTAAGAATAAAACAATTCCTATTCTGAAAATGTATCAGGCTTTTCACTAAAACTTATAATTGACGTACAAATCGCTTTAACGACTTCATATCATCACCAAAGTACGCCTTACACAAATCACTTACCTCCCTGCTCACATATACCTCAAAAGGCAAAACCGGGTAATAATAAGAGTAACGTCCATTTTTTGCAATCATAATCAAACCTTTCTTCTCCATTCGTGTAAAAAAGGTACAAATGGTCTGCATCTTCCAATTAATCCCATAACGTGATTCTACCATCGTCATAATGTCCTTTAGATTAGGTGCTGCTCCGTTCTTCCGATGATATTCGTAAATACAACCCAACACTAATTTCTCACAACCACTTAAATCTATTGTTTTTATAGGCATCTCCTTATTCATAAATAGTATTCTCCTTATTTTCCCATTTTCTTAATTTTAAAGAATTTAGTTTGAAATTACAACCTATTTTTCTAAGAAAACGGCTTGTTTTTCTTAGTTAGTGAGAATTTTTGACATTTTTTGCGCGTTTCGCGTTATTTCCCTTTAGCATGTATCTCCACTAGGAACGCATACACTTTCACGCTTTAAATAAATAAGGCCTTTCCTATGAATAAAAAAAAGCAAACTTTGATTTTACAAAGTTTGCGTTTTAAGTGTTAGCAGGGGATGAGAGAATCGAACTCCCACCAAAGGTTTTGGAGACCCCTATCA
>CAYMTX010000028.1:0-21102 GCA_964393475.1 uncultured Roseburia sp.
TATTTATACTCAATTTCAAATTCTTCAAAAGATAAATCATCCATATAAATAATAAATTTATAGTTTCGATTCTTAATTTGTGTAATCACATCGTTCAAATCACAAAACTGATGCTTATAAATTTCAATCAGACGCAATCCTCTTTCGTAATACTGATTAGCAATTGCTTTAATACTGGTAGACTTTCCTGTACCGGCATCTCCGTACAAAAGGCAGTTATTTGCCTCTTTTCCGTTCAAAAATGCTTCCGTATTATCAATCAGCTTCTGCTTAGCAATTTCATAACCAATCAAATCATCCAAATGTACATGCGCAATATTGCTGATAGGGACGATTTCTGCCAATTCACCATTTCTGTGATTAATTCGAAACGCCTTATGTAAGCCTAATTTGCCTACACCGTAATCTTTATAAAACTCAGTTACAGCCGTTTTAAATTCTCCTGCGTTTTCCGCAACTTCCAGTTTGTCCTTTAATTTTAAAATACGATTTCGAATGCGGGTATTAAAAAGCCTGCCGCTTCCGGACATACTCTTATAATCCGTAATTGCCCGGATACACTCGCAGGAAAGTTCTCCAAATACCGTAAAATCAAAGTCGAAATACTCTTTGATAATCGCAAAATCGTGAAGAGCAATCTGATTAATGGAACCCTCTACTTCTCCACGTATTTCACATGCTTTACTGTAGGCATTCTCATTATTCACCAGCAAAAAGGTCAGGAAACTATGCCACAGATTACCTTCAAAGCCATGACTAACCGCCACTTCTATCAACTGATTCAAGCATTCGAATAAAAGTGCCTCTATGTCCTCCTGATTATAATATTCGCTGTTATAATTCTCCATAATCCATGTGAAATCATAAAACAGCTTGCCGTTTTCAAAATCTTTATATAAAATCAAATTCTTCGAATTTTTCATATCTAGTAATTCCCTAAAATCTTTAATCTTGTCGTTTCTTCTTTCAAACCACGCAATGCATTCTTTACTGCCGCATCATTTAAATTGCCCTCAAAGTCAACAAAGAAACGGTATTCCCAAGTTTTTTCCGGCACCGGACGCGACTCAATTTTATTCATGTTCAGTCCATTGTAAATAAAATGCGATAATTTATGATATAAGGAACCACTCTCATGCGGAATCTCAAAACAAATACTAATCTTGTTCGCATTTTTTACAAACATTTTTCGGCCTGTCACTATAATAAAACGCGTGTAATTATTTTTATTATCCTGAATTGCCTCTTCCAGCACTTGTAATCCATAAATATCAGCATTTAATTTACTTCCGATAGCAGCTTTATGCATTTTCCCGTCTTCTTTGACTTTTTGGGATGCCATTGCTGTATTTTTGTAACTATGTTTTTCCCACTCTCTATGCGCATCTAAATACTTACTGCACTGCATCAATGCCTGCGGATGCGAATAAATATCTGTAATATCGCTTTTTGTCGCTCCCGGCAACGCTAATAGCGCATGGTTAATTCTAATAATCTGTTCACCTACAATACAGTTATCATATTCTACCATCAAGTCATAATTTTCAGAAACAATACCGGCAGAAGAATTCTCAATCGGAAGTACCGCATAATCCGCTTCTCCGTTTTTAATTGCCTCCATCGCATCCCTCCAAGTATCCACGTGCCTGCCGTCAATATTTTTCCCAAAATACTCCTGCATTGCCAGCTGTGAATATGCCCCTTCAGTGCCCTGAAATACAATTTTAGCATCCTTGTATTCTAATTTATCGACTTCTTCAAACTCATACGGCTCTACTTGCCCATGCTCCGTCAGAAGCTGATACTGGCGTTTTCTGCTCATAGACATTATCTGTTCAAACAATTCCTGTACACCATGCTTCAAAAAAACGGTATGCACTTTTTCTCCCAGATTCTTTAGTTTACTCTGTTCGCGTTCTTTATCAAAAACCGGCTTTCCAACTGAAATCTTATATTCGGCAACCTCCTGTGAAATTGCCATTCTGCGCTCATACAACGAAACTATCTCCGTATCTATCGCATCAATCTCCTCCCGCAACTCCGATAACTCTCTCATACATCTGTGCCTCTCTTATTTTTCTACTACTTATTTTTCATTAATTACTGCTGAATAATAATTTTATTTTACCACTATTTATTTTGGTTGAAAACAATATTCTCATTTTCATGTCATAGTTTTTTCATGTCATTTATGATAATTCGACAAAATCATTAAATATTTTACCACCTTAAATTCTCTAACTATTCGCCACATTATCTACAATTGTACAACGAATTCCATTTGACACTCTAATGTCGACATGATAGTATAATTATGGTCTTTTATATAATACTAAGGACATTTATACAAGGAGGAATCATAATGAGATTTGAGGGAAAATGTGTAGTGGTAACAGGTGCAAGTTCCGGTATGGGACGCCAGATTGCATTAGATTTTGCAAAAGAGGGTGCTACAGTTATAGCCGTTGCAAGACGAAAAGAACGTTTGGATGAGATTGCTGCCGAAGCAAATGCTTTCGCAGGTAAAATTCTTCCATATCCAGGAGATGTTTCTTCTGAGCAAGTCTGCAATGGCATGATTGATTTTGCAGTCGCAGAATGTGGTAAATTAGATATTTTAGTGAATAATGCCGGAATCATGGATGAATTTACTCCAATTGGAGAATTAAGTAATGAACTTTATGAACGTGTTATGTCAGTCAATCTGAATGGACCTCTTTACGCAATGAGAAAAGCCATTCAGGTTATGTTAGAGAAAGAAACTAAAGGAAATATTATCAATGTGGCTTCTATAGGTGGGGTTCGTGGTTGTCGTGCCGGTGTTGCTTATACAGCTTCCAAACATGCTATCGTGGGTGCTACCAAAAACACTGCTTATATGTATGCTCCACACGGTATTCGCTGCAATGTTATCTGTCCTGGCGGAGTTGAAACAGAAGTTATGAACAGTCAGACAAATATCAGCCAATTCGGCATGGGAAGGATTATGGCAGGACTTGATACTGCTATCCCACAGGGTCAACCTGCAGATATTTCGTCAGCTGTACTCTATGTAGCAAGTGATGATGCTTGTTTTATGACCGGTGCAGAAGTTGTCATTGATGGTGGTGTAAGCTGTAACTAAAAATCCTCTAAAATAGACATTATAGAAAAAACTCGCTTAAACTACAGTTTTAGCGAGTTTTTCTATATATCTACGATATCATTACATAATTATCTTCTTCGGACACTTCTCAGCACAAATACCACATCCGGTACATTTCTCCTGATCAATATGTGCGATATTGTCTGTAACAGTGATTGCACCCTCCGGACAGTTCTTTTCACAAAGTTTACATCCAATGCAGCCAACAGAACATGCCTTCATAACATCTTTTCCCTTATCGCCTGAGTTACAACGTACAACGTGTTTTACTTCGTATGGAATAAGTTCAATTAAGTTCTTCGGACATGCTGCAATACATTTACCACAAGCTTTACACTGTTCTTTATCAACAACAGCAACACCATCTTCAATGCTGATTGCATCAAACGGACATGCTGCTACACAAGTGCCATATCCAAGACATCCATAGTTACATGTCTTTGGTCCACCATTTGGTACAAAAGCCATTGTTGCACAGTTACGTGTTCCGGAATAAACATAGTCTCTATTCGCTTTATCACAGGTACCGGCACATTTAACAAACGCAACCATTTTAACGCCTTCTTCTGCCTTAACTCCCATGATTTCGCCAACTTTAGCACCTACAGGTGCACCACCTACAGGACACGCATTTACCGGAGCCTCTCCCTTAACAATAGCCGCTGCAAGACCGGAACATCCGGCATAACCACAACCACCACAGTTATTACCCGGAAGGACTTCACAAATAGCCTCTTCTCTCGGGTCAACTTCTACTTTGAATTTCTCACCGGATACGCCGAGGAAAAATCCAAGAATGATACCAACAAGACCTACAACAACAGCCGCTGCTACGGTCGCGATAATAATTTCCATACTCTTTTTCCTCCTAACCTATCTTCATACCGGAGAATCCCATAAATGCAATTGACATTAATGCTGCTGTAATCAACACGATTGCAGTACCCTGGAAAGGCTTTGGAATGTCATTGTATTCAATCTTCTCTCGTAAACCTGCCATCAATACAATTGCAATAAAGAAACCAACCGAAATTGCAAGACCGTATACAACAGTCTCTAATAAACTGTAATCATAAGTAACCGCATTTAATGCAACACCTAATACTGCACAGTTTGTTGTAATCAGCGGTAAATAAACACCTAATGACTGATATAATGCAGGCATTGATTTTCTTAAGAACATCTCTACGAACTGTACTAACGCTGCAATAACGAGAATGAACACAATCGTCTTTAAATATGTAAGATCAATTCCTTTGCTCATTAAATACTCATTTGCTAATACATATTTGTAAACTACACCTGTTACAAAGGAAGCGATAGTAATAACGAAAATTACCGCACCACCCATACCAGCTGCTGTTTCTGTCTTTTTCGAAACTCCGAGGAAAGGACAGATTCCAAGGAACTGGCTTAATACAACGTTGTTTACAATTGCAAATGTAATGGCAATTGTAACTAAACTTCCTAATGTTTCACCCATTGTCTTTTTCCTCCTTAATTATTCTTGCCTGCACTTGGGCAGCTTGAACCACATGAACTGCAGTCATTACCGCTCAGACATCCTGATTGTTTTGGTAATGGTTTACCTTTTTCTTCCATCTTCTTACGTACAATGTTCATTCCTGCTACTAAGAAAGCAAGTACAAGGAACGCACCCGGTGCCATAATAAAGATTGTCATAGGTGTGTAACCCAAATTTACTAATACAGGGACATCAAAAATAGTACCTGCACCTAACATTTCACGAATCAGACCGATTGTTGTAAGACCCACTGTAAATCCAAGTCCCATACCGATACCGTCAAAGATAGAAATAAGCGGTTCATTTTTGGAAGCAAAGCTTTCGGCACGTCCAAAAATAATACAGTTAACTACGATAAGCGGAATATATACACCCAAAGACTCTGACAATGCAGGAATATAAGCTTTTAACAAAAGGTCAACAATTGTTACCAATGACGCAATAATTACGATAAACGCAGGAATACGTACACCACCCGGAATCTTCTTTCTAAACAAAGAAATCAAAAGGTTGGAAAAAATCAAAACAACTGTGGTAGAAAGTCCCATACCGATACCATTCATCGCTGAAGATGTAACAGCAAGTGTCGGACACATACCAAGCATTACCACGAATGTAGGGTTTTCTTTAATAATACCATTATATAAACGTTCTACATACTTATTCATTACTGTACACCTCCTGCCAAAGTCTGGGAGTAAACAATCGCTGCATTCACTGCGTTCGCAACTGCATCTGATGTAATGGTAGAACCGGCAATTGCTTCGATTTCATTCTCTGCTGTCGGTGCAGTCTTTACTACGACAAATTCAGAAACATTTTTACCTTCAAAATTTGCAATAAAGCTCTCTTCTGTCGCTTTCATACCAAGTCCCGGTGTCTCTGAAATGGAAGTAATGGAATAACTGTTTACCGTACCGTCATTTCTGATACCTACTGACATCGTAATGCTTCCCTGGCTGCCGTCTTTTGCAGTTACCGTAACCACATAACCGATTGTCTCACCACCTGCAACTGCTTTCTGCACATTATCAATTGTATCTTTAAATCCCTCGGCAGTCATCATTTCATTTGCCGCTGCCTTATCATACTCTAATTCTTCAAAACTCTCTGCATCTGCAAAAACTGCTTTGTAAGCCGCCTGTGTCTTTTCATATTCTGCCTGCGTAATAGCAGGTAATGTAATCTGATAAACAGCCCCTAAAATACCACCGAGAACCAAAGAGAATGCCATCAGAACCAATGCGTCATGAACGATTTTCTTATTCATTCTATTTGTCTCCTTTCGCTGCTTTCACTTTTTTCACACCAAATGCATTTGGAATTGTAATCTTCTCAATAAGCGGAACAAATATGTTGCTTAAGATAATTGCAAAAGAAACACCTTCTGCATTTGCACCGAAACAACGGAAAATTCCGGTCAGGATACCACAACTAATACCAAATAAAATCTGTCCCTTTGGTGTAATCGGTGAAGTTACATAGTCAGTTGCCATAAAAAATGCACCAAACATTAAACCACCGGCACATAACTGTGCAGTCACATAGTTCAAATCGAATCCATGACCACCAAATAATACTATAAACGCTGCAAATGTTACAATGTAAGATGCCGGGATTCTTAAATCAATCACACCCATAAGAATCATGAAAATAGCACCAATAATCAGGGCAATCACAGATGTTTCACCGATTGTACCTGCTGTCGTACCAATCAGCAAATCCATTGTATTCACAGACTCGCCTGCACGCATTGCTGCCAAAGGAGTTGCGCCTGTATATGTATCTGTCACATAATTTGTCATATCTTTTGCAAATGCGATTAATAAGAAACATCTTGCTCCCAATGCAGGATTCATGAAATTCTGTCCCAAACCGCCAAATAACATTTTAACAATGATAATCGCAAAAACACCGCCGACTATTGCTTCCATAACCGGAAGATTAACCGGAAGATTTAATGCTAAAATCATACCTGTTACAACTGCACTTAAATCACCAACTGTCTGTTCTTTATGTGCAATTTTATTGTAAACCCATTCGGAAGCCACACAACTTGCTACTGTGGCTACAATCAACAACAATGCTCTGAAACCAAAGTTATAGATACCAAACAATGTAGTTGGTAACATTGCAATAATTACATAAAGCATGATTCTGCTTGTCGTATCTTTGGCACGAACATGTGGTGCTGAGGAAACATGATATAAATCACTCACAGGATCCACCTCTTTCTTTATGTTCTAAATATTTTTATTTACTTGCATTCTTACGCTTTTCAGCAAGAACCTGTTTCTTCATTGACTTAATGGACTGTGCCAGATGTCTCTTAGCCGGACAGATAAATGAACAACTGCCGCATTCGATACATTCTAAACCATTCCACTTCTCAAACTCTGTCATAAGACCATTATCAGCCATCTTTGCAAGTCTGGACGGAACAAGCAGTTCCGGACAAGCTTCTACGCAACGTCCGCAGTTAATACATGCTGTTGGTTCCATCGCTACCACTTCGTCCTTAGAAAGAACAAGCAGTGAAGATGATGTCTTAGTCGTCGGGATATCAATGCCAAACATCGCAAATCCCATCATCGGACCACCGGAAATAATCTTCTCTGGTGTACCTTTGAATCCGCCGGCCGCTTCAACCAATTCTGCATAATTAGTACCGATATAGTACAAGAAATTACCCGGATGATTCACGCCATCACCTGTAATGGTCGCTACACGGTTCATCACCGGAATACCAAGCTTCACCGCATTATAAATAGCGGTAATTGTCTCTACGTTATCTACGATACAGCCAACATCTGCCGGAAGCATCTTGGAATTAATGCAACGTCCTGTTGTAGCATAAATTAACTGACGCTCACCACCCTGCGGATACTTTGTCTCCAAAGCGCATACTTCCATTCTTTCTTCGCCTTTTACTAATTTCTGTAACTTTTCAATACAGTCAGGCTTGTTGTTCTCAATACCGAAGATACCTTTTGCTTTAGGGAATAACTGAAGAATAATCCGCATACCTGCAATTAAAGCTTCCGGATTTTCTAACATTCTACGGTAGTCAGATGTAAGATATGGTTCACACTCTGCACAGTTAGCAATGATATACTCAATCTTATCCGGTTCCTTCGGAGAAAGCTTCACATGTGTCGGGAAACCGGCTCCACCCATACCAACAACACCGGCATCTCTTACTATTGCAATGATTTCTTCATTTGTTAATTTGAATACATCATCTACACCTTTGTATTCAACCTCTTTGTACTCTTCATCGTTCTCAATAACGATACATTTCACCATATCTCCCACTGCTACACGACGAGGTTCAATCGCCTTAACAGTACCGGATACAGATGCATAAATTGGAGATGAAACAAATCCACCTGCTTCTGCAATCATCTGACCTCTTAAAACAGTATCACCTACTGCTACGATTGGATTAGCCGGTGCACCGATATGCTGTGATACCGGATAAACAAGTTCTTTTCCCGGGCGAACTTCTTTAATCGGCTGATCTTTTGCCAATTCCTTTCCTTCATAAGGATGGACGCCACCTTTAAATGTCTTTAAACCCATTTTGTGCCCCACTTTCTCTTATTTAGTATTTTTGTATTTTGCGCGCAATACCGCAAAATATTATCAGTACCATTGTATCATATCAGCTTTAAAAATACAGTGGTTTTCTTGTTTTTTTTTCAAAACCTTCTGTCAATGTTTTAACAAGAATTTCACTGCAAAATTCATTGTACCGTGTGCAAAGCCTATGCTATAATTAATGCATATAACTTTTATGGAGATTCACATGCAGATTTGGACAAATACTCTTCCACTGGACAGAAACAACAAACTGATTCAACAGTTTTTTACAGAAGATGCACTTTTCTTTGATATCGAAACAACCGGTTTTTCACCTGCAAATACACAACTTTATCTAATCGGCTGTGCCAAAAGATGCGGTGACGAGATGATAATCGAACAGTATTTTGCCGAAACACCGGATGATGAAGCCACTGTTCTCTCCTGCTTTCTGACACTTTTAGAAAAGCATCAGACCATCATAACCTTTAATGGCATAGGTTTCGATATTCCTTACCTTAAAGCAAAGTGCAACACATGGCACTTGCCAGAAACTTTTTCTGACAAAAATTATATTGACTTATTCAAAATTGTCTCCTCATTGAAATTTTTATTAAAGTTACCAAACTATAAGCAGAAAACAATTGAAACTTTTCTTGGCATTGATAGAAAAGACATTTTTGACGGAGGACAATTAATCGAGGTATACCACAATTATATACATCATCCTTCCGATGAGCTGATGTACTTTCTAAAGCAGCACAACTACGAAGATGTGTTAGGCATGTTGGATTTACTGCCGGTTTTAAGCTATTCACATCTTTTAAAAGGAAAATATACCTTTCTTTCTGTAGAAAGCAATGTATACACAGACTATGATGGACACCCACAAAAAGAATTGATTTTTACATTAAGGAACAACCTTCCGACCCCCAAACGGGTATCTTACGGTTACAACGAATTTTATTTAACCACTGTCGGAACCGACACCAAGATTTCCGTCAAATTATATGATGGGACATTGAAGTATTTCTATGAAGACTATAAAAACTACTATTATCTTCCGGAAGAAGATATTGCCGTGCACAAGAATATTGCCGGCGCTGTAGATAAGGCTTATAAGAAAAAAACAACCGCTTCTACTTGCTATGCAAAAAAAACCTCGCTTTTCCTGCCTCAGTACCGGATAATTTCAGAACCTGCTTTCTATAAAGAACGCAAAGATAAAGTTTCCTACTTTGAATTATCTGAAGATTTCATCGGCTCTGAGCAGCTGATACGGAATTATATTGACCATATTCTAACGCTTATGGAAAAACAAAAACATTAAAAACACCTAGCAAACAAAAAGAATACCATGACCACTATCCATATATCCATATATGCATAGCTGTCATGATATTCTTTTTATTTTTCTCTCCTAATTTACCGTTATTCTTTTTCGAAAAAGAATGATTTATTTCTTGTAAATCCAATGTCTTTATAATTTAAAATCTGCTCTGTACTTCCGATAAATAAAGAGCCGCCTTTTACTAAAGCCGCGCAGAACTTCTTATAAATCTCATCCTTTGCTTCTTCTGTAAAATAGATAACTACGTTACGACATACAATCAGATGGCAGCCGCTTGGATATGGGTCTTTTAACAGATTGTGTTCTTTAAATTCTACACGTTTCTTGATATCATCAGAAATCTGATACGAAGTACCAACTTTTGTAAAATACTTAGCTTTCAAATCAGCCGGAACACCGGCAATACTTTTCTCATTATACAGACCAACTCTCGCCTGCTCTAATACCTGCTTGTCAATATCTGTTGCAATCACTTTAATATTATTCAGTGGTACAATTCTTGACAATGCCATTACAAGCGAATATGGTTCATCACCTGTGGAACATGCCGCACTCCATATCTTAATATTCTTACCAAATTTGTCAACAAGCTTTGGAAATACTTCATTCTCGAGAATCTTCCATTGCTCCGGATTACGGTAAAATTCAGACACATTAATAGTAAGGAAATTAACAAACTGTTCAAACTTCTCTTTATCACCTTTAATCAAAGTAACATAATCCTTATAGTTATTAATCTTATTCTTTGTAATTAAGGTATCAATACGTCTGCGCATCTGTTTCTCTTTATAGCAGTTCAAATCGATTTTAGTCAACGCATATACGTCTTTTTTAAACTGTTCATAATTATCTAACATGCCGCTTCCCATCCTTTGTATTTATTGTTTTACAGCCTGACAAAACTGCCAGGCTGTAAATATAAGCTAACTATTTATTATTCTACTTCGTTTGCAACTGCTTCTACGTCAACATCTACTACATCAGCTTCTTCTGCCGGTTCTTCCTGTGCATATAAAGCTTTGATAGAAAGGCTGATTTTCTTATCAGCTTCGTTGAAGTCCACAACTTTAGCTTCTACTTCCTGTCCAACCTTTAATGCATCAGCCGGTTTTTCAACATGATCTTTAGAAATCTGTGAAACATGAAGCAAAGCATCTACGCCCGGAGCAAGTTCTACGAACGCACCAAAATCTGTCATTCTTGCAACAGTACCTTTTACTACGTTACCTACTGCAAACTTCTCAGCCGCACCATTCCATGGATTCTCTGCCGGGAATTTCATACTAAGGGCAATCTTAGACTCATTAATCTCTTTGATGAATACTCTAACTGTATCGCCAACATTAAATACTTTCTTAGGGCTTTCTACGCGTCCCCAAGACATTTCTGAAATGTGAAGTAATCCATCAGCTCCGCCTAAATCGATAAATGCACCGAAATCAGTTACATTCTTAACTGTTCCTTCTACAACATCACCTACGCTGATTTTAGAGAATAATTCTTTCTGCTGTTCAGCTTTCTTAGCTACTAATAACTGCTTTCTGTCACCGATTACTCTACGGCGTTTTGGATTGAACTCGCTGATTACGAATTCGATTTCCATATCTTTGTACTTAGCCAAATCTTTTTCATAGCTGTCAGATACAAGGCTTGCAGGGATAAATACTCTTGTCTCATCTACCACTACACATAAGCCACCATCTAATACCTGTGCTACTTTAGCTGTTAATACTTCTTTGTTCTCGAAAGCTTCTTCTAATCTCTTGCTTCCTTTTTCTGCAGCGAGGCGTTTATAAGTAAGAAGAACTTGTCCTTCGCCGTCATTTACTTTTAATACTTTTGCTTCCATTGTGTCACCAACAGATACAACAGTTGTTAAGTCAACGTTTGGTTCGTTTGTATATTCGCTGCGTGTGATGATTCCATCAGACTTGTAGCCGATATTTAAAACGATTTCTTCCGGTTTAACATCGATAACGGTACCTTCAACTACCTCCCCATTTCTTATTGTTTTCAATGATTCTTCTAGCATTTGTTCAAAACTCATTTCTGACATTCTTTTGAACCTCCTCAATAATATTGTTTGGGGTGGATGCCCCTGCGGTAATACCTACGTTATCGACGGATTGTAATTTAGTTAAATCTAAATCCTTAATTGTTTGTATATAGTAAGTATTTTCACATTCGCTTTTGCATATTTCAAATAACTTCTGCGTATTAGAACTTGTCTTGCCACCGATGACAATCATGGCATCTACTTCTTTTGCAATCTGAGCCGCCTCAGTCTGGCGTTCTTCAGTTGCATTGCAGATTGTATTTAAAACAATTATATCATACCCTTTTTCACTGATAATTTCAACTAATTCTTGAAATTTATTGTAATTAAATGTCGTTTGGGACACAATACAGACCTTGCGTCCGTCAAGTGGCATAAAGTTTTCGGCTTCCTGCCTGGAACTAAACACGGTAGTAGCTTCTGTAGAAGACCAGCTCTTAATTCCAATCACCTCCGGATGTGAATCATTTCCAATGATTACCACGTGATAATTCTCTTTGCTGTACTTTTCAACCAAACGATGGATTTTTAGTACAAACGGGCATGTCGCATCTACAATTTCAAATCCAAGACTTTGAATATCTTCATATACATTCTGCTCAACACCATGTGCACGGATGATTACAGTGCCTCTTGGTTGCTCTTTTAACTCCTCTACGGAATTCACCACTATTACACCTTTTCTTTCCAAATCAGCCACAACTTCTTCGTTATGAATGATTGGTCCAAAAGTATAAATAGGTACTTTTGCCTGCTCAATCTCCCGATATACAGTTTCAACAGCACGTTTAACCCCAAAACAAAAGCCTGCGCTCTTCGCTAAAGTTACCTTCATTCTTCCTCTTTCCCTATTCTTTCCGATTTTCACAAGAAAAATTACTTTTTCTCCTCATAAATACTACGGATTACTTCCACAACACCGGCAATATCCAAATCTGATGTATCTACTAATACAGCATCCTCAGCCTGTTTTAAAGGTGATGTTTCGCGGTTCATATCACGATAATCACGTTCAATAATATCTTTTTCGATTTCTGCAAGATTACATTCCATGCCTTTCGCTGTCAATTCATCATAGCGGCGTTTTGCACGGGTAAGAGAACTTGCCGTCAGGAAAATTTTCACTTGCGCATTCGGAAGCACTACCGTACCGATATCTCTGCCATCCATGATTACATCTGCATTCTGTGCCAGTTTCTGCTGAGACTCTACTAATTTAGTACGCACTACCGGGTATATACTGATTTTAGAAGCCATCTCTCCTGCACGCTCTGTACGAATGGCACCGCTTAAATTTTCCCCATTCACAAATACCTGTTGTTCACCATTTTCATAAGATATTGTTACTTCTACCGTTGGACATGCAGCCGCCACTGCTTCTGCATCATCCAAATCAATCCCTTTATTTACTGCAAAGTAATATGCCATCGCACGATACATCGCACCTGTATCAATATAAATAAATCCTAATTCCTTTGCTAATTTCTTTGCGATTGTACTTTTTCCTGCACCTGCCGGTCCATCAATTGCAATATTCATTCTCATTTTGTTACATTCTCCTATCTCTATCCTTATTTATCCTCAGTAATGCATTTACTCTATCGAAACACCTGCCAAGTGACCGGTAGACCATGCAATCTGCAAATTATAACCGCCTGTCAGCGCATCCAAATCCAATACTTCTCCACAGAAATACAGATTTTTCACCTTCTTCGATTCCATCGTTGACGGATTCACTTCATTTACTTTTACTCCGCCCTTAGTAATGATTGCTTCTCTAAAATCCCTCAATCCGTTCAATGTCACCGGAAAAGCTTTGATTAATTTTACAAAGGAATTTCTTTCTTCTCTTGTAATCTCATTTACTTTCTTATCCGGATCAATCTCAGATAACTCCAATATCACAGGTATCATCTTAGCCGGGAATAATTTCCCAATGGAATTCTTAAACTGCTTGTTCTTAGCTTCCTCAAAATCTTTTAAAATACGCTTATCCAACTGTTCTTCATCCAAAGCCGGTTTTAAATCAATTTCCATTTGAAGTTCTTTTGCCGTGAACTTCGGAGCAATCATAGCACTTGCCGATAAAATAAGAGGTCCGCTCACGCCAAAGTGCGTAAATAACATTTCTCCAAAATCCTCATACAACTTTTTCTTACCATCAAAAATACGTACCGTTACATTTTTAAGTGCAAGCCCCTGCATTTCCTTTACATAAGCTTCTTTGGTATTAAACGGCACTAAGGAAGGATAAATCTCTGTCACAGTATGTCCTAATTCCTTTGCAAAACGATAGCCATCCCCTGTAGAACCCGTTGCCTGATACGAGAATCCACCGGTAGCTACTATTACCGCATCTGTCATAACTGTTTTTTTGCCATCTACAAGACCATTTTTTAATTGTACACCCTTTACTATCTGATGTGCATCTTTTTTATCCGCCACTTCTCCGGCTGGTCTTTCTTCTGATAAAATTCTCTCTACTTCTGTATAAAGTTTTACTTCTACCCCCGCCTTTTTCAACGCATGGTGCAAAGTATTAATGACATCCGAAGAATGATCGGAAACCGGGAAAATACGGTTACCACGCTCGTTCTTAACCGCCAATCCTTCTTTTTCAAAAAAATCAATTACCGTCTGATTATCATAGGCATAAAAGGCACTATATAAAAACTTGGAATTCGACATAACACCGGCAAACAAATCCTCCATATCACCGGCATTCGTGATATTACAACGTCCCTTTCCTGTGATATACAATTTCTTGCCCAGCTTTTCATTTTTCTCCAACAAAAGTACCTCATGACCGATTTCTGCTGCAGCTAATGCAGCCATCATACCGGCCGGTCCTCCGCCTATTACAATTACTTTACTCATTAAAACGTTCGTCCTTTACATTTCCATAATGCATCTTAAAAGAATCATCAATATAATTAATCTCATCACTTTCGTATACCTGATATTCATCCCAGATATTCTCCAGCGACTCTAATGTCCGTGTCACCTTATTCTGTCTCTTCATGCAAAGTGCTATGATCAAAGCATTAATAACACTCAATGGTGCAACTAACGAATCCACAATCGATGCCATATCACTGTCTGCAATCAAATTACAAGATGAATACAGATTCATTGGTGAATGTACACTGTCAGTCAATGTAATAACTTTTGCGCTACGATTATTCGCGAATTCCATTGCCTTTAAGGTTCGCATGGAATAACGCGGGAAACTAATACCGATTACCACATCTTCCTTACCTACACGTACCATCTGTTCAAAAATCTCACTCGCACTGCTTGTCTGAACCAAATGCACGTTATCAAAAATCAAATTAAAATAAAACGCCATGAAAGATGCTAATGGCGCACAACTCCTAAGCCCAATTATATAAATATGCTTTGCATTTAAAATCGTCTCGACCGCCAAATCAAACACTTGCTCATCCAATTTGGCCAAAGTCGAATGTAATTTTTCTGCATCAGCACGCATTACCGTATCTAATATTTTAGACTGATTGATTCTACCATATGTAACTTCCATCCTCGGAACCGCATTTAGCTTACTTTTCACCTGTTCTTCCAACGCTTTTTGGAACTCAGGATAACCATGATAACCAATATGCGTAGCAAAACGCACAACCGTAGACTCACTTACCCCAACTGTTTCTCCCAACTTTGCAGCAGTTAAAAATACAGCTTTATCATAATTATCAGTAATATATGCGGCCAATCTTTTTTGACCCTTACTCAGCTTCCCATATGATTCATTAATTCGGCTGCTTAAATCTTTTGCTTTTTTCATTCTAACAAAATTACCTGCCTATCTGTTATCCTGCCATTCTTTGTCCTGATTCGTTGTTCACATGCAAATCTGACAGCACACGTCAGACTTGTGTATGATCAGCAACTATCTCTTTTATTATATTTTAATATTTCCAAAAAGAAAAGAGTAAAATGACTCATACCGATACTTTCTCTTAATTCTCTTATCATTTTTGCATTATTCATAAAAAGACCTCACATTGCGTTTTTTGATTATATCACAAATCAACTTACAACGCTATGCGAGGTTTTAAATAGTTTAACAGTCGAGCTAAGTATTTATATAGGTTGCACAAACAGTATGTTTTCTAACGCTTCTTATGCTATCTTATCTTCACAAATTAGTTTTGTATTCGAATCCAATCTAACTACATTTTCAAATACTTCCGAATGAATCCATCAGTAATCCGGACATATCCCTCCTCTGGTACAAATTTTTCATTCACCGCCTATAGAGGTGAGATGCATCTCTCATCTGATATATTTTCTTCTGAAAGGATTTGCCCTATGAAAGCAGCTAAAGGAAACAAAAAACTCCAGTGGCATCCTGCCTTTTATGGTGCCATGCACTTAGAATTAAAAGAAAATCACGACAACCTTATTTTTGTTGAAGAGTTCATTTTAAATACCATGCCCCTTCGCGTAGATATGCTGATTATCACAAAACATCCGGACTGCCGCGTAAAAAATGAAATCGGTCATATTTTCCGCAGGCATAACCTAATCGAATACAAATCACCAGATGATACATTAAATTATGACGTATTTCTAAAAGGACTTGCTTATGCACTTCTCTATAAAACAAGAGAAACACATATTGGCGACATTCCATTCAGCGAAATGACACTCACCTTCATACGCGAGCGCATGCCGGTAAAATTAATAAAAGTATTAAAAAACGACCATTTTTGTATTGAAGAAAAAACTCAGGGGATTTATTATATAAGTAAAGACAACTTTATTCCTATACAACTTGTTGTCAACCGTGAACTAAGTCGTGAAAACCACATCTGGTTAAACTCACTTTCCACCCAAGTCAGCGTTGATGATGCGGAAGACCTTATCCGACACACACAAAAATTGACGCGTTCAGACGAGAAAAACTATGCAGATTCCCTTTGGGAAATCGTAGCATCTGTCAACAAAAAGACGATTGAAATAATAAGGGAGGACAAAACTATGTGCAAAGCATTAGCAGAAATCATGAAACCGGAAATAGATGAAGCTTTCGATAATGGTATCCTTCATAAAGGCATCCAGACTTTCAAAAATATGATAAAAAAAGGGCTTCCGCTAGAAATAGCGCAGGAATGCACTGAACTCAGCAACGAACTTGTCGAGAAAGCACTGGCAGAGATGAATATGGAAAAATCTGTGGATTTATAAAAAGAACGGTAACAAAAGTTGAGCTACTTATATCAACTTATATTACCGTTCTTTAAAAATACTTATTTCGTTCCAGCTGCTTCCTTTAAATTCTGCAGCTGTGTAAATGCCACTTCAACTATCTTTGAGAAGCGTTCCATATTATCGGAAGCCGTCCCTATTGTTTCTTTGCAAGTCTGTGTACCTGCAGATACTTCCTCAGAAGCAGCCGGCAACATAGAAATGCTATCTACAATTTCTTTATTTGCCTCCAAAACAGACTCTACTTCGTTACTCATTCGGATAACATCTGACTGCAATCCATTCATACCGTTTTCCACATTGGCAAAACTTCCGTTTACCTCGGTTACGTGTTTTCGTTGAATCTCAATTGCGCCTGCCGATTCTTCGATTCCTTGCTGTGTATCGACAGTTACCTTTGTCAATTCCTCTATAATTGCCGTAATCCGTTCCGTAGAAACTTTTGTCTCTTCTGCCAGTTTTCTGATTTCTTCTGCAACCACCGCAAATCCTCTTCCCGCTTCACCTGCACGTGCCGCCTCAATACTCGCATTTAAGGCAAGCAGATTCGTCTGGGATGAAATATTCAAAATAGAATCTGTGATACCGGAAACCTGTCGCACATTTTCCACCAACACCTGAACCGTATCTGAAATACGACCAATATTCCGGTCTACCAAATTAGACTGTTCCTGTAGATTATCGGCATATTTCTTTCCTTCTTCTACAATTCCCCTCAATCTTACAGCTGTATCTTTTGCATCTTCCGCAAGCCCATTCGTAACTTCCAAACGCTCTTGTATCTGTCCTGTCATGTTTGCCTGAAGATTAACCGCAGAAGCTGTATTTTCAGAACTTCCCGCAATCTCATTCATCGCTGTATCCGCGGAGTTCATCGTCTCATGAATCTCCTCAAAACCTTCTACAATATCCGTAAATTCTTCATCTAATTTACCTACAATTTCATTAACAGTTTCTGCAACTGCCGCCCTGTGTGCAGCCTCTTTTGCGATTACTTCCCGGTCCTGCTCACTAAATTCATATAAGATACGTACTGCCATCTGTGAACCATATGCAAGTACTGCTGAACAAATAAGAATCAGATTTGCGTAATTAGCGGATGTAGCATCCCCTGCATTGCTCACCATAATACTTTTTGCCAATCCGATTACAATTGTCATCAAACAGCCCCAGCCAACCACGACAGAATTCATATACAACATAAATCCCATTATTGCCGGGAAAGATAAAACCATAGCAATTACACCATTATTCATAACAAGCAAAATATAAGATATCAGAAAATTGACAGCCATAAACAACATCGCAACTTTCTTATCCCCTTGTTTCTTCACTAGAATCAGATTGGCTATTGCAAATAGCAAATATATTACTATTCTGATATAACCATGTGTTCTTCCATTTAAATTCACATATTCTACCAATGAATTTGCCATATAACAAATTACCAGAATAATCGCCATCATACGATTTGCTCTTTTATACTGTTGCGGTGTGAGTTCTTTCCTCTTAATGTATTTTTCCATAATCAACTCTCCCTATATGCCCGTATTCTAACCCGATTATACTTGTGCTGTTTTCTTCAACGTCTGTAATTGTTCAAAAGTACTGTCCACTGTTTCTGAGAACGTATCAAGATTTTTAAACGCGATATTAATGGTAGTCTGACATGTCTGTGTACCGGCCGATACTTCTTCGGATGATGCTGATAACAAAGAAATACTGTCTACTATCTGTTTATTTGCTTCTAACACCGATTCCACTTCATCGCTCATCATCCTAACACCAGTATTCAGCCCTATCATGCCACCTTCTACTTCCGTAAAGCTTCCGTTTACTTCTTCTACATATCTACGTTGTATATCAATGGCTCCTGCTGACACTTCTATTCCCTTTTGGGTCTCCTTTGTCACTCTTGTCAACTGATTAATGATTTCTGTAATTTGCTCAGTCGAAACCTTCGTTTCTTCTGCCAGTTTACGAATTTCTTCCGCTACTACCGCGAAACCACGTCCCGCCTCTCCTGCACGTGCCGCTTCAATACTTGCATTCAGTGCAAGTAGATTCGTCTGGGATGAAATATTTAAAATAGAGTCTGTGATTCCCGAAACTTTCTGTACATTTTCTACCAATTCCCGCACGGTATCCGAAATCTTCAAAATATTCTGGTCGACCAAATCAGATTGTTCCTGCAAGCTGTCTGCTAAATTTTTGCCATTGTCTACTACTTTTTTCAGTTGTTCTGTCGTAGCCCTTGCACTTAATGTCAGTTCATTCGCAGATTCTAACCGTTCCTGAATCTGACTTGTCATATCTGCCTGACGATTTACTGCATCGGCTGTATTCTCCGAGCTTCCGGCTATACTATTCATTGCATCATCTGCCGATTTCATTGCATTATTAATCTCTTCTAAACTTATAACAATTCCCTTAAAATCTTCGTCCAGTTTTTGAACAATCCCATTCACAGTCACTGCAACTTCTGCTCTATGTGACGCTTCTTTGGCAATTACTTCGCTATCCATCTCGCTAAATCTGTATAAAATAGCAATTGCTTTATAAGAGCCATAAATAGCAATTGCAAAACCCATTGTAATCAGACTTGCAAAATTCGCCAATACCACGTCTCCGGTTGCATTCACCTGAAAATACTTAATAACACACACAATGAAAGTACAAATGCAGCCCAAACCGACTAATGTCGAATTTAAGTAAAGCATAAACCCGATTAATGCCGGAAAAGCCATTGTCATAACTGCAACACCATTTGAAAATACTAATAAAGTATATGTAATCAAATATTCAAATGCCATGAACAACATACAGGACTTTTGACTGCCCTTCATTTTCAACATAATAATATTCGATACTGCCAACAAAATATAAAGTGCACAACGAGCCATAATAAAGGTATCGCTGCCTCCGTCGTCTTTATTAACAAGTTCTACGACAACATACAAAAGATGACATATTATCAAAATGATTGCCATTGTCTTATTTGCCATCAAATACTGTTCCGGTGATAAGTTTTTTCTCTTAATGTACTTTTCCATAACTGCACTCTCCAGATGTCTATTTATTCATTTTTGCAATTTAATACTTTTTGCATAAGATATTATATACATTTTACACATTCAAAGTCAATATTCCGCATAAATTTTGTATAAATAGCAAAAAGAGAGACTGTAAAAAACTGATTTATCATGTGTCATTCATTGACAATAAATCAGTTTTTACAGCCTCTTTTTACAATGAAAAATTATACCGGATATGCTCCATTTTTCGTATCTGCAACTGTTACATCTACTTTTTTCTGCTGAGCTTCACGATATTTGAAGAAGTCCATAGCAACCTGTGGGAATAAAGCGTATGATAATACATCTTCATCCTGCTGTTTGTACTGCTTCATTTCTGCTTCTAATTTATCTAATTCCGGTTCAAGCAAATCTGCATATCTGCATGTAATAGCATTCTTCTTATCTTCGCCGAGAACCTTATCAACTACCTCAGGATTAAATGGTTTTACGGTCTGACCATATTTACCAAGTAAAATATCCTTTGTCTCTTTAGTAGCGACTTTGTAACGTTCACCCATTAATACGTTAAACACTGCCTGCGTACCTACAATCTGTGATGAAGGTGTAACAAGTGGTGGTTCACCAAGGTCTTTACGCACTCTTGGAATCTCTTTTAATACTTCTTCATACTTATCTTCTGCGTTCTGCTCTTTTAACTGGGATACCATATTAGAAAGCATTCCGCCCGGTACCTGATATAATAACGTCTGAATGTTTACACCAAGAACCTTTGGATTTAATAAACCGCTTGCAATTGCTTCTTCTCTCATTGGTCGGAAATAATCAGCGATTTCAGCAAGTTTATTCTGATCTAAGCCTGTATCAAACTCTGTTCCCTTGAAAGCTTCAACCATAACTTCCGTAGCCGGCTGACTGGTTCCAAGTGCAAATGGCGACATAGCTGTATCGATAATATCACAACCTGCTTCTACTGCCTTCATACATGTCATAGCAGCCACACCGGAAGTATAGTGTGTATGAAGTTCAATTGGTAAAGAAGTAGCTTCTTTTAATGCCTGCACTAATTCCGTTGCCTGTGTAGGAACCAAAAGACCTGCCATATCTTTGATACAGATGGAATCTGCACCCATATCTTCGATTTTCTTAGCCATTTCTGTCCAATATTCTAAAGTATAT